>MHQR01000014.1:33363-59474 GCA_001820725.1 Candidatus Sungbacteria bacterium RIFCSPLOWO2_01_FULL_54_21
GTCTCCTGGGCGTCCACGCTTGCCGGCACCATCGGCACGCTCCTTGCCTATATCATCGTAGGGTCGCTGTTTCTAGAAATACTCTTGAGCCGCGTGGCGCCGAATATATCTGCGGGAGGATTGGCGCTAGCCCTTGCAGTCGCCGTATGCGCGATCACGTTTTTCCCGTTCAGGAAAGAGGCGGCGATCAACGGACTGCTGACGATTTTTGAAATTGCCTTTATCGCGCTCTTGGCGCTGTATCTTCTGCCCGATGTCTCTCTGCCGCATCTATCCGGCATCTATCCCGAGCGCATGTGGGCGCCGTACGGCGTACTGCTGTTTGCGTTGACGGGTGCCTCCGTGATTCCGGACATGGCAACACTTCTGGGGCGTAATAAAAAAAAGGTGCGCACGGCCATTGTTGCCGGTTCGCTCATCCCGCCCGCGCTTTATTTTTTGTTCGCGTTTGGCGTGGTGGGCGTGTCAGGGCCCGCAACGAGCGAGGAAGCGATTGCAGGACTCGGGTCCATGCTTGGCCATCGCATCGTGCTCTGGGGGAGCGCGGCAGGACTCCTCGCCGTGCTTACCTCATACATCGCGCTGTCGGAAAATTTCCAGGCCCTGCTTGCCTTGGATATGGGGCTCCAGCGCCGTGCCGCATGGATCACCGCGTCTGTGATCCCCTATGCCGCGTATCTGGCGGGTTTCCAGAACTTTATCGCCATTATCAGCGTGGTCGGCGTGCTCGCCTTTGCCGTGGATGGCACGCTGTTCCTCATGATGGGAAGGAAAATCCGCAAAAAAGAAGGCACGGCATTGTCGTTGCGCGCCGTGGCCGGATACGTTGTCTTTGCGGCCATTGTCGTCGGCGTGCTCGCGGAACTGGCGCGCACATTGTAGAGTATCGCAAAAATATGGACCCCACGACTACCAAAGAGCCCTTTTGGGCCATGTCCTCCGATGAAGCACTGCGGCTTCTCGCGGCGACACCCGAAGGACTCACTCGGGATGAAGTGCGCAAGCGCCGGAGCATGTTCGGGGCGAATGCCATTCCGGAAAAAGATGGCGTCCGTGCGCCGGCGCTCTTGCTACGGCAGATTTCCAGTCCATTGATTCTTGTGCTCATCGC
Source organism: Candidatus Sungbacteria bacterium RIFCSPLOWO2_01_FULL_54_21 (assembly GCA_001820725.1). GTDB lineage: Bacteria > Patescibacteriota > Minisyncoccia > Sungbacterales > HO2-52-23 > WO2-54-10. Next base: position 34,475 of record MHQR01000014.1, read on the forward strand.
GGCGGGGTGCGCTACGACCGTCCTGGGAGAATGGGTGGAGACGGGCGTGATCTTTGCCGCAGTCATCGTCAACACCGCGCTTGGTTTTTATCAGGAATACAAAGCAGAATCCGCGCTGGCGCGGCTCCATGCATATATCCATATCCGTGCCCGTGTACGGCGCTACCACGGCGAAGAAGAGGTGCTCGCCGAGGACGTGGTGCCGGGCGACATTATCCGCGTGCGTCAGGGCGATCAGGTGCCGGCGGATGCGCGCGTCATCTTTGCGCAAAGTTTGGAGGCGGACGAGGCCGTACTTACGGGTGAATCCCTGCCTGCGGAAAAGCACAGCGAAGCGCTGTCCGTAGAAACCGGCGTTGCCGAGCGCACATCCATGCTCTATCGCGGCACGCTCATTACCGAGGGCGTGGGGGATGCGGTGGTGACCGCCACGGGCGCGGACACGGAATTCGGGCGCATTACGGGACTCATCGGCTCTGCCGAGCGCGCTCCCACACCGCTTGAAAGGGCTATTGCGCGTTTTGCCAGTCGCACCGGTCTTGCGCTCGTGGGACTCGTTACCATGCTTTTTGTCCTCGGTGTGTGGTTCGGCTACGGCATTTTGGAGACGTTTCTGATTGCCATCGCTGTCGCGGTATCCGCCGTGCCGGAAGGATTGCCCATAGCACTCACCGTTATTCTCGCGGTTGGCGTTGAGCGTCTCGCAAAACGCAAAGCCGTGGTGCGCCGCCTGCTCGCCGCCGAGACGCTTGGTTCAACCACGCTGATTCTCACGGACAAGACAGGCACGCTTACGTCTGCCCGCATGGAGCTCGCGGCCGTGGCGCCGTTCGCCGGAGCGGAAGGCGAGCGAGAACTCCTAGAAGCCGCAATCGCCAATACTGATGTGATTATTGAAAATCCCAATGACGCGACCGCGCAGTGGAAAATGTTTGGCCGCCCGATAGAGGTGGCACTCGTGCGGGGCGCGGCTATCCGCGGCGTATCGGTTGCGGATCGGCCCCTCCCCGTGGACCAGATGCCATTCAATTCGGTGCGCAAATTCTCCGTGACCATACATCCGCATGGCAATGGTTTTCGCACGGTCGTCTTTGGCGCGCCCGACGTGCTGGCCGCATTTACCGATATGAACGAAGCGGACCATGCGGCCGTAAAAAAAGAATGGGAGATCCGCGCCGCAGGGGGCGAGCGTGTGCTCGGCGCGGCATGCAAAGACACGGCCCGGCACCACGTCATCCATGCCAAGGACGCGCTCACGGGATTCCGATTTTTGGGTCTCTTGTCATTCCGCGATCCTCTGCGGCCGGGTGTCGCCGAAGCAATACGGCGGATAGGGGAAGCGGGCGTAAGAACTATTATGGTAACGGGCGATCATCGTGGCACGGCCGAGAGCGTCGCTCACGCGCTCGGACTCGCACAAGAAGGAAGTAGTGTGCTCACGGGCGACGACATGCGATACCTCAAGCCAGAAGAATGGCATGCTAGGTCCCATGAGGCGTCCGTGTACGCGCGCGTCACCCCGGAACAAAAATCTGAAATTGTCGCGTGGTATCAATCGCAGGGAGAAGTCGTGGCGCTCACCGGCGACGGCGTCAACGATGCGCCCGCGCTTGCGCGGGCGGATATCGGTATAGCGCTTGGGTCAGGAAGTGAAGTTGCCAAGAGCGCGGCCGATCTCGTGCTCCTGGATGATAGTTTTGAGACGATCGTCGCGGCGATTGAGGAGGGCCGCAAAATTTTGGACAATATCCGCAAAGTTATCGTCTACCTCCTGTCCGACACGCTCGACGAACTTTTGCTCATCGGCGGGGCGCTCATCATGGGATTACCCCTGCCGCTCTCCGCGCTCCAGATCCTTTTCGTGAACTTTTTCTCTGACAGTTTTCCGGCGTTGGCTCTGGCCTTTGAGCAGGGCGTGGACGGCCTCGGCAAAAGACCGCGTACGCTTGACCGCAATCTTTTTGACCGCACCATGCGCGTTATGATCGTCGTGATCGGCTTTTCCACATCAGCGCTCCTCTTTCTCTTTTACTATACCTTGCTCCGATGGGGCTTTGATCCCGCGCTGGTGCGGACCTTTATTTTCGCTTCATTCGCGACGTATACTCTATTCCTATCCTTCTCCGTGCGCAGTTTGGAGCGTAGTATTTTCACATATGATCCTTTTTCCAATCGTTTCCTGGTCGTCGGCGCGGGTATTGGCATCGTGCTTACCGCGTGGGCCGTCTACGTTCCCTTTGCCCAACACATCTTCGGCACCGTGCCACTCCCGCTCCCGTGGGTCTTCGGTGTCGTTGGCGTCGGCCTCCTCAACATCCTCGCGGTAGAAGCGGGGAAGTGGCTCTTGCAGGCACCCCCATCAAAGCGTCATGTTTGAAGTTCCACTTCAAACATTTCAAACGCAGCATTCTCTCCATATTCGCTGGTGGTACTGGTTCGAGGGCTCCACAAAACGTCATCTTTTTGCTATAATGGAGATATGGAAACCAGTATGCGTGTCGCGTCTCTCCCTGAGTTTTTCCGTCCGATCTTGTGGTCGTATGATATGAGACAGATTGATATATGGCGCGATAAGAAGACCATTATTGTCCAATCCCTGAATTACGGGGATCTGGAGCATTGGCAGTGGCTTGTCCGTACCTATGGCAGGGAAGAGATTAAAAAACTGCTGGCTGAGATTCCTATAACGGAGTTTCGTCCTCGCGTCCGGCGTCTCATCATGCTCATCTTTGGTATTGAGGTATTTTCTCATGCATCCCGAAGCACTCACTGAAAAAGGAAAAGAGATATTTCAGAAACTGCCGGCATTTCCGGAATATTATCTTGCAGGCGGCACCGCATTGGCGCTTCATCTTGGGCATCGGCAGTCGATTGATTTTGATCTTTTTTCTTCGGATCCGATACCACGTGATCTGCTTGCCATCGCGGAGCGGATATTCAATCCTGCCGCGATCGTGCCTTCCGTGAACAATGCCGACGAGCTCACGATATTTGCTGACGATGTGAAAGTAACCTTTCTGCGCTACCCGTTTCCCCTGCTCGCTGATCTCACGATGTATGAAGGCATGCGTATGCTTTCCGTGGCGGAGCTTGCCGCGACCAAGGCCTATACTATCGGTAGGCGCGGGACATTCAAGGACTATGTCGATCTTCACGCGATACTTTCCGGCGGTCACGCGTCTTTAGGAGCGATCATTGATCTCGCGAAACGGAAATACAGCGCAGAATTCAATGCGCGGCTGTTTCTCGAACAGTTGATTTATCTGGATGATATAGAAGACGCGGGCATCATCTTTTTGAATGATCCCGTCGGAAAAGCCGATATACGCTCGTTTTTCGAATCGCGCGTGCGCGATCTGCGCCTCTGATCATTGGCACCTCCTCTACGCGCAGTCGTCCTGGGCGTCGGTCTCCTCAACATCCTCGCGGTCGAGGCAGGCCAGCGCTTTATGCGATAAAACGCTCTGTTTGAAGTTCCACTTCAAACACTCCCAAAACTGCGTTTTTTACTCGTGAACAAAACTTGACTTTTTTAGGCATTTAGTTTATACTCTTTGCGAATCTCTCAAAGTAGATTTGGATTGATAAGAAAGGAGGGACGCAGTGTTCTTTCGAGATGTTGCCCGTTGCTTGTTTGTATGGAAGGTCTCGCAGGCAACTATGGAGGAGATTGCAACAGCCGATGCGATCGTGACCATGGCGCACGGCCTGCTCAAAAACGGAAAACCGAGCCGGGGAGATATGGTGTTCGCCGTTGTGATGCGCTATCTCCACGAGAGATTTCCGTGGAAACCACTTATCCCGCAGGAGCCAGTCGCTCTTGCGGCGCCGGACATTCCGTTTGCCGCCATAGCCAAACCTCCCAAAGGCAATGCCCTCGGCGGATCAAATATGGCATGGAATAGTCGCACAGTTGCGGGGTTTCAGGCCGGTGTCTGCCGGGAAAATGGGTGGAAGACCGTGGCACTTATTGCCGCGCCGTGGACCCAGCCACGGGCAAAATGGGAGCTGGAAAGGTACGGTTTGAAGGTTGTGGTTGTGCCCATGCCGCCCTTCAGCAAAAAACTCTACGGCGATGCCAATAGTATCTATTGGTATTGCCGAGGCGGTAGTATCCGCTACCTTTCAGTGGAGGGTACGCGGGGACGGCTCCACTATCTGTCGTATTGGTTTGTCCCCGATTGATGTATCTTTCGCGGAGAACGCAATGCCGCTCGGGTTCCACAAGGGATCGCGAGCGGCTTTTTATTCTAAGGACATCGCAAGGACGTAAAGATCATAATTTGGGGATGGACGGATACATTGGTTTGACAGAGAAGATGATACTCTGATAACCTTGTCGCAAGGTCACTTGTTTTTTTATCGCATAAATTTCCAAAGAAGATGGTACCAAAAGTTATTACCGCGTATGTGATGATTTCGCTTTTCCTTTCCGTGACTCCCATACTCGCTGCGCCTCCGGTTTTCGTTACGGCAACCGTGACGCCGTCGGGAAAAACGGTCGTGATTCCCGAGCGCGCGGCGGAAGTGGCGCCCAATGTTTTTGATCTTGGCGTAGCCGTCGATCTCGCAACCGGCGAGCAGGTGGAAGGACGTCTGATTGTCCATCGCCGCGCGACACAGGCGCAAGAGCGCGCCGTGTCTTCCGGAGCCAAGAATCAATGCTACGGTTTTATCGTCCGCAATACCAAATGGCGCGTGGTGGAGCCGTGGATGGTGAATCCCGCCAATACGCGCGGGCTCGGTAATATATTTGTTGCGGATACGCTTTCCGCGAGCATTGCGAAATGGGAAGACGCGGCTGACGGCATGGTAGACAATGGCTTAGGCGTGAACATTCTCGGCAACGGTACGGCGACATCGTCAGCGCTCATCGCGGATACCGTGGCTCCTGACGGACAGAACGAAGTGTATTTTGCCAATGTTGTGGATGCAAACGCCATTGCGGTCACCATTGTATGGTACAACCGCTTTACCAAAACGTTGGTGGAATGGGATCAGGTATATGATGATGTATCGTATGATTGGTCAGCGATCGGTGGGGCGGGAAAGATGGATTTTGACAACATCGCCACGCACGAGTTGGGACACGCCATCGGCCTTGCGGATCTCTATAATTCCTGCACAGAGGAGACGATGTACGGATACGCGGATTACGGCGAGATAAAGAAGCGGACGCTCAACGCGGGAGACATTGCCGGCGCGAATGCGCTATACTGAATACATGGCGTGTTGAAGAGCAAAGCCGCCCCTGCTGGTAGCAGGGGCGGCTTTCTTTACGGCTCGCCTGTGCGTATAATACATTTCATGCAGCAATGGTTCCCCAAAATCAATCAGGTCATCCTGATCATCGTCTTTGCTGATTTCATTCTTATCACGGCATTTGGGTTTCTGCCGCCGATCTTCGCCGTCTTTATCACCGAGCAGATACCGGGTGCCACGGTCGCAACCGTGGGGTTTGCGCTGACCGTGTATTGGATGACCAAGTCCGTACTCCAGCTTTTTGTCGCGCGCTTTATTGATCGCGCGCGCGGTGAGATCGACGACTTTTATTTCATGATCATGGGCGGGCTGATTTCCTCGGTCGTCATCACGCTCTATTATTTTGCCGCGGCCACATGGCATGTCTATGTGCTCGGCTTCATGCTTGGCCTCGGGGACGCCATGCTCGTGCCGCCCTTTTATGCGATCTTCACGCGTCATATTGATAAAGGCAAAGAAGGATTTGAGTGGGCCTTGTATTCCAGTTTTTCCCTAGGAGCGGGCTCGGCGCTTGGCGGCGCTTTGGGCGGCATCTTCGCAACGCTCGTAGGATTTCGCGCGATGTTCCCGCTTATCGGCATGCTCTCGTTTCTCGCGACCGTCATGATACTGTTTCTCAAGCCATACATCGCGCCGAAAATCACCCCTGCTCCGGCGCGCATCTTTATTGACAAGAAAGGGACGTGACGTTCCGGTGCCGAAATTGCAAACCGTAGTTGTCGAACCATGGGACTGCCGATATTGCGATATTACGCTATGACTAATCGTGACATCGTCACCGTGCTTCGTGAGATGGCCGCACTCCTCGAGATGGAGGGCGTGGCGTTCAAACCCCGCGCGTATGAAAAAGCGGCCGCGGGCGTGGAAGCGTGGGACACCGTACTCGCGGACGCGTACAAGAGAGACGGCATCAAGGCGCTCAAGGGGATCCCGGCCGTTGGTCGCGGGATTGCCAGTCACATCGCCGAACTTTTGGAAAAGGGCAGGATCAAAGCATACGAAGATCTGCACAAAAAAGTTCCGGTCAATGTGACCGAACTCCTGCAAGTGGAGGGCGTGGGGCCGAAGATGCTCCGCACGCTGTGGGAAAAATTGCGCGTGTGCACGCTTGCGGACCTGGAAATGGCAGCACAGACGGGGAAGATAGGCGTCTTGCCGCGGTTCGGGGAAAAATCAGAACAGCGCATCCTCAAGAGCATAGAATTTTTACGCGCGTCAGGCGGGCGGCGCACGCTCGGCTCGGTTCTGCCTGAAGTTCTGGTATTGGAAGTAGACATCCGCGCGTTCCCCGAAGTCAGTGCGGTGGTTGCCGCGGGCTCAATTCGCCGCCGGAAAGAAACGGTGGGCGATATTGATATACTCGTGGCATCGGCGAAGCCGAAAAGAGTGACGGAGCGTTTTCTAGCCCTTCCGCAGATCGCTCATGTATACGGAAGCGGGGACACGAAGACAAACGTGCGTCTGAAAAACGGACTTGATTGCGATCTGCGCGTGGTGCCTCCCATATCATGGGGCGCCGCGTTCCAATACTTTACGGGCTCCAAAGACCATAATGTGGCATTGCGCGAGGTTGCGATAAAGAAAGGATACAAGCTCAACGAATACGGTCTTTTCAAGGATCAAAAGATGATTGTCGGCAAAACCGAAAAGGAGATCTACAAAGCGCTGGGTCTTCCATATATTGAACCGGAATTGAGAGAAGACACGGGAGAAATCGAGGCGGCGCGAAAAAATCATCTGCCCGCGCTCGTGGAATATAGCGATCTGAAAGGGGATCTGCAGGTGCAGACCGATTGGACAGACGGCGAAGACAGCATTGAAAAAATGGCAGAGGCGGCCATGGCCGCTGGACTGGAGTATATCGCCATCACCGATCACACCAAGTCGCTCGCCATGACCGGCGGGGCGGACGAAAAGAAACTTCTGCGGCAGATGGGAGAAATAGACAAGCTGAATAAAAAGTTTAAGGGGAAGAAATTCAAAATACTGAAAGGCGCGGAAGTGAACATCGGCAAGGACGGCTCGCTCGACATAGATGATCGCGTGCTGGCGCAGTTGGACGTTGCCGGAGCCGCCGTGCACAGCCATTTTAACCTGACGCGTGCCGCGCAGACTGCCCGCGTCATCCGCGCCATGGAAAATCCCCACATTGACATCATCTTCCATCTCACGGGCCGCATCATCGGCAAGCGTCCGGCAATAGACCTTGATATTGGCGCCGTGATTGCCGCGGCCAAGCGCACAGGTACGGTGCTGGAAGTGAATGCCTATCCCGATCGCCTGGACATCAAGGACGAGCATGTGCGTAAGGCCGTAGCATCGGGCGTAAAACTTTCAATTGATTCTGATGCGCACGCGATAGCGCACTTCAAGCTGTTGGAATACGGCATTGCCACCGCCCGCCGCGGCTGGGCGGAGAAAAAAGATATCATCAACGCGTGGCCTGTGGAAAAAATGCTAAAGATGTTGAAATAAGATGCCCGTACTGCGTTCTGCTGGATTTGTGGTTTTTCGCGACACGCCAGAAGGGAGGCGGTATCTCCTGCTCCGCGCTTCGCGCAAAGAATCCTTGGTCGCCGCGGGAAAGACGGTCAAAGAGTTCTGGGACTTTCCGAAAGGGGAGTTGGAAAAAGGCGAGACGGGGATAGATGCGGCACGGCGCGAGACCCGGGAAGAGGCGGGGATCGGCTACCTGGAGGTTATAGAGGGCTTTAAAGCAACGGCGCGTTATTTCAGCCAGAAGGACGGAAAGCCAGCGCTGAAGTTCGTGGCAATGTTTCTGGGGCGCGCGGGAGATCTGGACCTCACGCTCTCATGGGAACACGATCGCTATGAGTGGCTGGCATACGGCGTTGCGCGCGAGCGCATTACCCTGCCGCAGATGAAAGAAGTGCTGGAGAAAGCAGGGAGATTTTTGGAAGAACAAAACAGCATATAGTAAACAAGTCCTTCCGATCGGAAGGACTTGTTTACTTCGCCATTTCGGCGATTTTTTTGAATATTGCCGGATGTTTTTGCGCGACCTCGGAGAGGATCTTGCGGTCAAGCGCCACGGCCTTTTTCTTGAGGCCAGAGATGAGCATGTTGTAGGATAGGCCGTGCATGCGGGCGGCGGCATTGATGCGCACGGCCCACAGCGCCCGGAAGTCCTGCTTCTTGTGCCGGCGTCCGACATACGCATGGGTCCATGCGTGCATCAGCGCCTCGCGCGCGGCGCGTTCTTTGGACTTCCTGCCCCACTTGAAGCCCTTGGCATATTTCAGTATTTTTTCCCGGCGTTTGTGGGCGATCACGCCGCGTTTTACTCGTGTCATGGTGTTCGGCTATATCGTTTTATATTCCGTTGCATGGTCTTGGAAAATCCGACCAACAGCGTCTGCTTGCGCAGTTGGCTCCGGCGCGATTTTTTCGCGTTGAAATGATCCTGGCCCGCGCGGCGGCGCAGGAGTTTGCCGGTGCCGGTGATCTTTATTCGTTTCAGGACTGCTTTACGCATTGTGTATCGTTATTTCTTTACGGCTACGGCTATAAATCCTTGGGGGAACCGCTTGGGCGGCGCCTCCAGTTTGAATTCTATCGGAATCATTTGTAAAAACTCGTTGAACTTTTGCAGAGCGAGTATGCCGTGGGCTTTCTCGCGTCCGCGCAGGCGCATATCTACGCGCACCTTGTCGCCGCCTTCCAAAAATTTCACCACCTGCTTGGCGCGCATCTCCAAATCATGGCGCCCGGTGGTGAATCCGATGCGGATACCCTTGAGCTCCACATCGTGCTGTTTTTTCCCGTGCTCTCGCTGGAACTTCTCGTTCGCGTACTTGAACTTGCCGAACTCGGTGATCTTGCAGACCGGCGGCACAGCGCTTCCGGAAATCTCGATCAGATCGAGTCCTTGTTCCTTGGCAATACGGAGCGCCTCTACGGTCTCGAGCACGCCGAGGTTTTCCCCGTCAGGCCCGATCACGCGCACGGGTGTGGCGCGAATCCATTGGTTGATGCGGTATCGTCGTTGGATAGGTTTTGCGGTTTAACTATATAAATATTTCGGGGTGGAGGTGGGGAGAATTGAACTCCCGTCCGAATCCTGTCCCAAAAGAAGCTGATACAGACATACTCTACCTTGCGGTAAAGGGGTTGTGCCCGATGGTGTCGCCGCCGCTATCGGGCATCAGGGTGGCCAAGCTCGATGTATGACACCGAGGGTCTCTCGCACGAGCATTGAGAGGTCGATGGCATGCACGTAATTTACGCGTATGCTGGAGCAAGCGTCCTGCCGCTGAAAACAGCAGCAAGGGCGTCAGATGCTTTCACTACGTTTGCACGTATTGGTTGCAAGGAAGTTATAACGAAGTACCCTGCGCCTCCGGCCTGACTTCTTTTGTTCAAGAACCCGTCGAAACCCGTCACCCCCGATGCAATGCTCGGGCGATCTCGCGCGCGGCCTCGCGTTTTTTGATGGTCTCGCGCTTGTCGCCGGTCTTTTTGTGCCGCGCCAAGCCGAGAGACAGCTTCAAGAGACCGCGCTTACTATACACTTTCAGGGGCACGATGGTCAAGCCCTTTTGGGCGGTAGCGCCCACCAATTCCTTGATCTCATGTCCGTGCAGGAGGAGCCGCCGCGAGCGGGTGGGGTCATAGGTATCGGGCGTGTTTTTCTGCTGGTGGGGAGGGATGGCGGCGTTCAAAAGCCATGCATCGCCCCCGCGAATCACGGCAAAAGACCCTGCTAGCGCCATGCGTCCGGCTTTCACCGATTTCACCTCAAACCCGAGCAATACCATACCCGCCTCGTATGTTTGGAGGATTTCATAGTCGTATGTTGCCCGTCGGTTGACAGAGAGGTCATTCATCAGCCGTTATCATAGCCGTATATTTTGATTTTGTCGCGGGGTATCGCGGAGGTTTCACTTTTTAAGTAAATTTGATACAGTGTTTGCATGATTCGTTCGGAGATTTTGAGGATCATAGCAGAGTTTATACATGAAAAGTTTCCAACAGATAAACCGTTGGATTTTTCGGTTGCTCCTCCAGAAAATCCTGAACATGGGGACTATGCAAGTAATGCGGCTCTGATTCTCGGTAAACGGCTAAGAAAGAATCCTATAGAAATAGGTGTGCAACTTAGCGATACCCTTAGCGTAAGCGGCTTTTCCGATACGACCGTTGCGACTCCGGGATTTGTGAATATTCATGTTCCGGCTCATAGACTGCATGACAGCCTGAAAACTATACTTTCTGAAAAGGAGAAATTCGGCTCTTTGGATTTTGGGAAAGGAAAAAAGGCGAGAGTGGAATATATATCGGCAAATCCCACAGGGCCGATACACATTGGCAACGCGCGCGGCGGGCCCATCGGCGAGGTGATTGCCCGTGTGCTTGAAAAGTCAGGATACAAAGTCCTGCGCGAGTATTATCACAACGACGCGGGAACCCAGGTGGAGAAAATGGGCGCCACGCTGTGGTACTGGTATCGCAAGCAACTCGGCGAAGAAGGGGAGTTTCCGGAAGGCGGATACCAGGGCGAATACTTGCGCGAAGTCGCGGATGCGGCATTGCGTATAGAGGGACGCTCGCTGGATCTCACGCGGCTTACCGCATTCGGGCTCGATTACATCTATAATGAGAATATGGAAGTGGCGCGGCGGCTCGGCATCGCATTTGACCATGTGGTGAAAGAGAGCGCACTGCTCGCCTCCGGCCAGACCCTAGAGGCAGTCGAGGAATTGAAACGCGAGGGCATGGTAAAAGAGCGCGAAGGCGCCCAATGGTTTGCGCCTGCGGATGAGTTTTTGGAAGACCGCGAGTCGGTCGTGGTGCGCTCCACCGGCCAGCCCACGTATTTTGCGTCCGACATCGCGTACCACAAACAGAAATTCACGTCCGGCTATGATCTCGTGGTGAATGTATTCGGGAGCAACCATCACGGGCATGTACCGAAACTGCGGGCGCTGACCCAGATCTACGGGTTTGACGCCGCGCGTTTCCGCGTACTGCTCTACCAGTATGTCCGCGTGAAGCGCGGGGCGGAAGTCGCAAAAATGTCCAAGCGCGCGGGGACGTATGTTACGGCCAAAGAAGTGCTCGACGAAGTGGAGTCGGACAGCTTCAACTTTTTTCTGCTCATGCAGGCGCCCTCAACACACATGGATTTTGACGTGGAACTCGCGCGCGAGCAGTCGCAGAAAAACCCGGTGTACTACGCGCAGTACGCGCATGCCCGCACCGCGAGCATCCTGCGCAACGGTGCGGCATATCTCCACGAGGGCGACTTGTCTCTGCTCAAAGAAAAGGAGGAACTGGATCTTATCAAAAAGATGCTACATCTGCCGGAGGTCGTGGAAGACACTGCGGCTGATTTTCACGTCCAGCGCGTGCCGCACTACGCGCTCGACCTTGCGCGCGCGTTCCATCACTTCTATGAAAAGCATCGCGTCATCACCGACGACGCGAATCTCACCACTGCCCGCCTCTCGCTTGTCCGCGCAACACAGATCACGCTCAAAAACACCCTCGCCCTCATGTCCATTGCCGCTCCTGAAAAAATGTAACGGCAACGGTGGCGCTATACAAATCACGATAAACAAACCCTTCCGATCGGAAGGGTTTGTTTATCGGCTCATCAAGGGCGTTTCTATTTGATTTTCAAGAGTAAAAATGTACTATATATGATATGTCCGAAGAGGAAAAAAAGAAGACCATCGCCGAGCGGGAGGAGGGTGTGCTGGCGCTGTGGGAGAGAAAAGATATTTTCCGCACATCAGTGGAGAAGAATAAAAAAGGGAAACCCTTTGTCTTTTACGAGGGCCCGCCGACGGCAAACGGCTTGCCCGGCCTTCATCATGTGGAAGGTCGCGCGTTCAAAGACATCATCCCGCGCTACAAGACCATGCGGGGATTTTATGTCGCGCGAAAAGCAGGGTGGGACACGCACGGGCTTCCGGTGGAGATACAGGTGGAGAAAAAACTGGGATTCAAAAATAAGCAGGATATAGAAAACTTTGGCATTGCAGAGTTTAACGCCGAGGCAAAAAAATCCGTCTGGGAATATAAAGAGCAGTGGGAGCGTCTGACCAAGCGCATGGGATTTTGGATTGATCTCAAAAACCCCTACATCACCTACGAGACCGCGTATATAGAGTCGCTGTGGTGGATCATCAAAGAATTCTGGAAAAAGGGATATCTGGAACAGGACTACAAAGTCATGCCCTGGTGCACCCGGTGCGCCACGGGTTTGTCATCCCATGAATTGGCGCAGGGATATAAAAAAACAGCCGACCGGTCGGTGTATGTGAAGTTTAAGTTAGAGCCGAATCAAAAGATCGACAATTTTACCACAGACGACAAAACATACATCCTCGCGTGGACAACGACACCATGGACATTGCCTGGGAATGTGGGGTTGGCGATAGGGAAGGAGATAGAATATCAGATTATAAAGATAGAGGAAGAATTTATTTTAGCGTCAAAAGATGTCCAATCACATCTTCCTTGGGACACAGAGAATGTTAGATTTCTCAATGAAAGAATCAATAACCAAAATCTGATGGGGCTCGTCTATAAACCGCTTTTTGACGTGCCGGAACTGAAAAAGCACGACACGGCTTACAGAATATATGCTGCCGACTTCGTTTCTGCGGAAGAAGGAACGGGTGTAGTGCATACCGCCGTGATGTATGGCGAGGATGACTATAAGCTTGGTAAAAAAGTCGGGCTTCCTACTTTCCATACCGTGGATGAAAACGGAAAGTTTATCTCAACGCTGAAAGACGGACTTGCGGGATTGTATGTAAAAAGCAAAGAAACCGAGGATAAGATCATTCAGCTATTGAAGGACAAAAATCTTCTTTTTGCCGAGGAGCAGTACACGCACGACTATCCGTTCTGCTGGCGGTGCGGTACGCCCTTGCTCTACTATGCTCGCCACGGATGGTGGGTGCGTACCACGGCGGTCAAAAAAGACCTTCTCGCAAACAATGAAAAAATCAACTGGGTGCCGGAGCATTTGAAAAAAGGGCGATTCGGCGAGTTTCTCAAAGATGTGCGCGACTGGGCGTTTTCGCGCGAGCGGTATTGGGGCACACCTTTGCCGATCTGGAAGTGCAACACATGCACGCATACCGAAGTCATCGGCTCTTGCGATGAATTGAAAAAACGGGCAGGCACATTACCGCGCGATGAGAAAGGAGAAACAAACCTGCATCGCCCGTATGTGGACGACATCACGTTTGCGTGCGTGGCGAAACAGTGTGGCGGCGCGATGCGCCGCGTGCCTGAAGTCGCGGACGTATGGTTTGATTCGGGCGCCATGCCGTTTGCGCAGGCGCACTATCCGTTTGAGAAAGACAAAAAACTCTCGTTCCCCGCCGATTATATTTCCGAGGGCGTGGACCAGACGCGCGGATGGTTTTATACCCTGCTCGTCATCGCAACGTTTCTGGGCAAAGGCAATCCCTATCGCAATGTTGTATCCGTAGGCATTCTGCTTGACAAAAACGGACAGAAAATGTCCAAGTCAAAAGGCAATGTCGTAGACCCGTGGGAAGTGATACCGAAATACGGCGTTGATGCCCTGCGCTGGTACATGTACACGATCAATCAGCCGGGGGATGAGAAGCGGTTTGACGAGCGCGACCTGATGAACAAATATCGCGGGTTCATCCAGACGTTTTGGAACTCGTTTGTCCTATTTGACACCTATGTAGAGCGGGTAAAGATCGCTCTGCCGCCTGAAAAAACACTCACCATACTTGATCGGTGGGTTCTTGCGCGCGTTAACCTCCTGATTGCCGAAGTCACTGATGCGTTGGAGCGCTACGACATCACCACAGCAGGACGCGCGATTGAGGAGTTTGTGGTCACGGATTTTTCCCAGTGGTATCTGCGCCGCTCGCGCCGCCGTTTTCAGCATCCGACAAGTAAAAAAGAATTTGATACTGCGGCGTCGGTTACGGCGCATGTGCTCCTGCGTCTCGCAACGCTGTCTGCGCCATTCGTGCCGTTTCTCTCGGAATCGGTGTATCAGGGACTGAAAAAGAAAGGAAAAATGAAAGAGGGGAGTGTGCATCTGTTGTCGTGGCCATTGGCGAAAAAAACGGGGAAGCAAGAAAAATATCTGATGGAAAACATGGCGCGCGTGCGCACATCCGTATCCGATGTTTTGAAACTGCGCACCGAAGCGGGACTCAAGCTCCGCCAGCCCATTGCTTCTGCGCCGATGAAAAAAGATTTTGGCAAAGACCTCGAGCAGGTCTTTCTGGAAGAAGTAAATGCCAAAAAGGTAGGCGCATTCGATGCAACCATCACGCCGGAATTGAAAGAAGAGGGCATGGTGCGCGAAATCATCCGTGCTATCCAGGACATGCGCCGCGAAGCCGGATTGACGCCGAAAGATGTGATTCGTTGCACGGTGTCGGGTGACGCGCATCTTCTTGCAGTGGTGGAAAAATGGGAATCATTCATCAAAAAAGAAACAAAAAGCAAGGAAATGAAAATCGGGGACATGACAAAACCAAAAGTGATTCGGGATATCGCGTTTGATGGGAGTATCCTCACCGTGAGCATCGGATAGCATGTACAGCACCGAGGGAATCGTGTTGAAAAAATTGGATATCGGGGAGGCGGACACGCTCTACGGCATCTATACCCGCGACTACGGAAAAATACGGGCGCTGGCGCATGGCATCCGCAAGGAGGAAGCAAAATTGCGCGGGCATCTGGAAGTGCTGTCGCTGTCCGGCATCGGGTTTGTGGTTGGTCGCGCCGGGGAAAAACTAATTGCGGCAAACTTGATGCGTTTCTGGCCGCAGGTGCGCTCGCGCGAGCATACCGTGCGTTTGGCCACGGAAATTGCGCGTGATGTGGACACGCAGTGTTTTCCGGGTGAGAAGGATGAGTCGGTGTGGGAATTGCTTCTCGCAACGTTTGCCGCCCTCGACCGCGATGACTTTTCCGATGACGAAGCGCAGTCATTTCTCACGGATTTCCGCGGCCGCTTGCGGGAACATCTCGGGTATGGCGCGTCCGAGGAAGAGGAGATAGTATAAAAGGAATGGGAAAACTGGAAGAACTTGAAGAATCGCTTTACGGCAGAGAAGACCGGGCGCCTGCCGGCAGAGGCAGGAAGCAGATGTCCTTTCCCGCTTCCGGGCGTATGCTGCGCACCTCGTGGAATACGGAAAAGCCGCGGGCGGGCGTACCCTTCACGATGCCTATTTCAAAAGTAACGGCGATGGTGATGCTCGCGGGCGCGCTGTTTATCGTCGGCGCCGGCGTGTTCGCTTTTGTATATCTAGGTAGTGAGCGGCGGGAGGCGAAAATTGAAATCGGCGGACGGGACCGCGTGGAAGGCGGAGAGTTGGTAACCATCCCCATAATCTTTCGTAACGTGTCAGGAGATGCGCTGGAGGAAAGCGATCTCGTGGTCACGTTTCCCCAGGAGTCGTTTCTTCAGGACGGAGCGGGACAGCTTACCCGTGTGACCGGCCGCGTGGTACGGCGCATTGGCACGCTAGCGGCCGGAGAGGAGCGGCAGGAGCAGTTCACGATGCAATTCTTTGGACGCGAAGAGGATGAAAAAAGCATCAAGGCGTCTTTAGTGTATCGCCCCGTTGGCCTGCGGGCGCGTTTTTCTTCCGAAGCGGAAAAGACGGTAACAATCGCACGAGTGCCGCTGGCGATCTCTTGGGATATCCCCGAGACCATAGCGCCTGGGCAGGAGGTCCCGATTACGATTCGATTCAACTCCCAGGCCCGCGCCACATTTGAGGATCTCTGGCTTTTGCTTGAATATCCGTCCGGATTTACCTTCATTGAAGCTACACCCACGGTGAGCAACGCGGACGATCGGCAACCGTCTGCGGATGCGCGATGGTCCGTAGGCACACTCATGCCCGGCGAGGAGAAAAAGATTTCTCTGAAAGCGACGTTTGGCGCGGTCGGCGGAGACGTGCAGTCGTTGCGCGCGGGCCTGGGCACGTTCAACGAGCTTACCAAAGAATGGAAAGTATGGCAGGAGTCCACGCGCGAAGTGCGGCTCTCGTCATCACCCTTTTTCCTGGAAGGGGCGATCGGCGGTCAGCGCGAGGGGGTCGTAAAACCAGGCGACTTTGTTTCCATGACCGTACAATACCGCAATCGTTCTACAGTCGCGGTGAAAAATATTTCTGTTCGGCTGGCGCTCGAAGCGGAAGTCCTGGATGTCTCATCGCTGACCATCGGCGACGGCGGCGTGTTTGATTTTGCGACGAAAAATATCGTGTGGGGACCGGGCGGCACCCAGGCCCTGCGCGAAGTCGCTCCCGGCCAGGAAGGAACACTGCATCTGCAAGCGCGCGTGCGTCCTCGGCCCGTGGTCTCGACGAGCGCCGATAAAAACCTTACCATCCGTATGCGCACCCGCATTGAGACGCCGAGCATTCCGGACGAACTGAAAGGATCTGCCTTAAGTCCGGAAGACAGCGTGACGTTCAAAGTGGCCACGGTGGTGCTCATCGCCGGACGCAGTGTGTTTCGCACCTCGCCCATTTCCAATACAGGCCCTCTGCCACCCAAGGTAGGGGAGAAGACGACATATACGATCGTTTGGGAAGTGCGCAACTTCACCAACGACGTGGAAGGAGGGGAAATGACCGCCTCTCTGCCGCCGAATGTCCGGTGGGAAAATGCCGTATCGCCGAGCGGCACGGACATGCGGTTTGATACGGCGTCCGGAGAAGTGCGCTGGCGCATGGGCAGGATAGCGGCGGGCACGGGCGTGCTGACGCCTGCCCGGGTTGCCGCGTTCCAAGTGTCCATTATCCCGTCCCAACTTGATCTCGGCAGATCTCCGGCTCTTACGGGCGATACGCACTTCACGGGCCGCGATATGTTTGCGGGTGAGGACGTGCGATTGGATATGCAGGGTTTGAATACGCAAATGCCAGAAGACCCTTTGGTAAAAGGAGAGGAGTGGACGGTCAAACAATAACCTTACGCTATGACGGATAATCAGCACATTATGGAAAAAGTAGTTGCTCTCGCCAAGAGGCGCGGCTTTATCTTTCCGGGCTCGGAAATATATGGCGGCTTGAGCGGCACTTGGGACTACGGCCCGCTCGGCACGCTGATGAAACAGCATCTCAAGCAGGAATTCTGGAAAGCACATACCCACGAACGCGATGACATCGTGGGATTGGATGCTGCGATTTTCATGCATCCGAAAGTATGGGAGGCATCGGGGCACACGGAAGCGTTCAGCGATCCTTTGGTGGAATGTAAAATATGCCATCAGCGTTTCCGCGCCGATCACCCCGAGGAATTGAAAGCCCACGAGGACATGCACGCCGGAAAAAAAGAAAAAACCGAATGGACCGACCCCAAGACATTCAATCTTCTCGTTGCGGCAGAACTCGGTTCCGTGGAAGGCGAGAAAATGAAAGTGTATCTGCGCGGCGAGATCACGCAAGGCGTGCACGTCAATTTCAAAAACGTGCTTGATTCCACGCGCGTGAAAATCCCGTTTGGCGTGGTACAGATCGGCAAGGCGTTTCGCAACGAAATCACGCCGGGAAACTTCCTCTTCCGCATGCGCGAGTTTGAACAGATGGAACTGCAGTATTTTGTGCCACCGGATCAGGCGGAATCCATGCAGTGGTTTGAATACTGGAAAAACGAACGGATGCAGTGGTACATGTCTCTCGGCATGCGGCCTGAAAAATTGCGCTTTCGCGAGCACGAGCCGGACGAGCGCGCGCACTATGCGCGTGCCGCATGGGACATTGAGTACGACACGCCGTTTGGCGGCTGGAAAGAGATGCTGGGTATTCATCACCGCGGCGACTGGGATTTGAAACGCCACAGCCAATTCTCCGGCGCCGACCTCTCATATTTTGATGAGGCATCCAAAACGCGCTATACGCCTTGGGTGATTGAGACATCCGGCGGCGTTGACCGCGCGCTTCTCTTTTTCTTGCTCGATGCATACCGCGAGGAAGGCGAGCGCGTCATCCTGAAACTACATCCCAAACTTGCGCCCTACAAAGCCGCGGTGTTTCCCCTGCTTGCGAATAAACCGCATCTGGTGGAAAAAGCACGGCAGATTTTCAAGGATTTGAAGTCAAAAGATATGAACATCGCGTGGGACGATCGCGGCAACATCGGCAAGCGGTATTATAGCCAAGACGAAATCGGCACTCCGTGGTGCATCACGATTGATTTCCAGACGCTGGAAGACGACACCGTGACCGTCCGCGACCGCGACACCGCAAAACAGGAACGGATCGTCGTTTTAGATCTATCGCAATTCTTGGAGGAGAAGATGCGTTAAGTTAGTAAAAGTCCCAGCGGGATGCGCTGGGACAGGATGAGGTTTACTCTTTTGGAGGAGGAGGTTCTTGATAGCAGAGCTTGCACTTTTCACAATAGTACCCTGCCACATATTGGAAGGGAGCGGGGCTACGGCTTCCCGCTCTCCACTCCCGGCTGCTATGGATGTCTTGATGCGTTTCTACGTTCTCCACGACATTCCCATCGCAAACCCAGCATCTTCCTACGTGGTATTTTGCAAAATATAAAGAGAGGTGATATGATATTGCCATGAAGCGCATTATCCAATTTCATATTTCACTATGCCTACCATCACCATACCCAAAAAGTTAGCGCGACAGGATGATTTCATTATTGTCTCGCGCAAGGAGTATGAAGCGCTCACCGAATTGCGCAAAACCGCGGAGTTTGTACCCACTGCGGCGCAACGCAAGGCCTTGGCAAGAGCCGAACGGAATCTGAAAACAGGAAAAACGCTCTCGTACCATGAACTCGTCCGAAAACTGGGATTTGCAAATTGACCCCGATGTTTTCAAGACGCTCCGGAAAATCCCGCGGTATGACGCCGAAGCGCTTCTTGCGGTGGTGAGATTGTTGCCCGCCGATCCTTATTTCGGCGATATTCAGAAAATGAAAGGCGAGGAAAACACATGGCGGCGCCGAGTAGGCGCTTATCGTATTTTTTACAAGATCAAAGTCGCAGAAAAAGTATTGTTGGTTTTCCGCGTGGAGCGTAGAACATCTAAAATGTATTGATAAACTATGTTCAAAAAAACGACACTGGAAAATGGATTGCGGATTATCACCGCTCCCATGCAGGGGACCAATACCGTAACGGTTTTGGTGCTGTGCGGCACAGGGTCTGACTATGAGGCGCGCGAGATCTGCGGCATTTCCCATTTTCTGGAGCACATGTTTTTCAAAGGCACGGGCAAGCGTCCCACGCCCGAATCCATCAAGCACGAATTGGACGGCATGGGATCAATTTCCAATGCGTTTACCAGCCACGAACTCACGGGTTATCATGTGAAAGCTGCCAAGACATATCTGAACCAGTCATTAGATCTTTTGGCGGATATTTACAAAAATCCCCTTTTACAGACGGACGAGATTGAGCGCGAGCGGCAGGTCATTGTGGAGGAAATGCACAAAGATCGGGACACGCCCACGCTCTATATCTGGTGGGTTTGGGAACATCTTTTATACGGCGATCAGCCGGCAGGGTGGGATGTGATCGGCGAAGAAAAGATCATTCGCGCGCTCACGCGCCAAGAATTTGCCGACTATTTCACCCATCAGTATGTCGCGAGCAATACGGCGGTGGTGGTGGCGGGGAATTTTGACGAGCGCGAGACCATAGAGACCGTCACCACGCTCTTTTCGGGAATCCGTGAGGCCGCGCCCGTGCGCGCAAAGCCAGCGGTTATTGAAGCGCAGACGGTACCCGCGCTTCATCTGGAGTATAAAGAAACCGATCAGACGCATATTGCGCTTGGCTTTCGCGGGTTTGCGGCAGACCACCCGCGCCGGTACACCGCCGAAGTGCTTGCCGCCATCCTCGGCGGGTCATGGAGTGCCCGCATGTGGGACCGTATCCGCGAAAAACTTGGGCTTGCGTATACGGTCTTCTCGGCGCACGAATCATATTCCAACAGAGGATTTCTTATGACATACGCGGGGGTGGATCACAAAAATATTGAAGCGACCATACGCGCGGCCATGGAAGAATATCGGCGCGTCGTCGCCGAGTCCGTGCCTGCGGCAGAACTCAAACGGGTCAAGGATTATATTCGCGGCACCACCCTCATCGGGCTTGAGCAATCCAATGCGGTCGCCAGCTTTATTGGTGCTGAAGAGATGACTACGGGTACACCCATGACACCGGACGAGATTTTTGCTAAGATAGAATCGGTGACTGCGCAGGATCTGCGCGCGGTTGCCACAGAGCTTATCCGGCCCGAACGACTGAATCTGGCCATGATCGGGCCCGTCAAAGACAAAGAGCCGCTTGAAAAACTCCTCGCGAGCTTGTAGCTATCACTAGGGTCTCTACTAGCTACCGCCTAATTCCTACAACCTAATCCTATGCCGACAAAAGACGTACCGTATCTCAACATCTCGACATGGACGATGGTGCGGTTTTTTCTGATCGCGATCGCCACGGGCGTCGTATATCTTATTGGCGACACGCTGGTGGCTTTAATATTTGCCGTGATCGTGGCATCCGCCATTGAGCCGGTCATTGAATGGCTCAAGCAATACCGCGTCCCTCGCCTGTTCGGTGTCGTGCTCATCTATCTTGCTATCGGCGTAGCGCTTTTCTTCCTCATCTATCTCATCGTGCCGCTCGTCCTGGAAGAAATGCACATGTTGTCCACGGGATATACGGTCTTGCAGGAGCAGATACGCCAAGGGGTGAAAGAGGCGGGCTCTCTGCCGTTTCTTCCCGATTTTGAGTTGGACCCTGAAACGCTGTTTACCCTGCCCGATCAGTATGTTACCCGCCTGGGCGGGGGCGTCATCAGTTTCGTCTCCATGGTCTTCGGCGGCATTTTCTCATTCGTCCTCGTCACGGTCTTTTCTTTCTATCTAGCCATGCAAGAGCGCGGGATTGAAAGTTTCCTCCGGCTGGTTACGCCTTTGCGGCATGAAGCATATGCGATTGACTTGTGGGAGCGGTCACAGCGTAAGCTGGGCCGATGGTTCCGCTCGCAGATGCTGCTTGGCACCATTGTCGGCATCCTCATCTTTTTCGGGCTGACACTGCTCGGCGTACCCAATGCCTTCTTCTTCGCGCTGCTTGCCGCGATGTTTGAAATCATCCCTGTGGCAGGTCCGATTCTCGCGGCGGTCCCGGCCGTCATCGTGGCATTGCTTGCGTCTCCTGTCCTAGGCCTCTTTACCGCGATACTCTACATCGCGGTTCAGCAGATAGAGTCGCATGTGATCGTGCCGGTGGTCATGCGCCGCGCTGTAGGTCTCTCTCCCCTCATTGTAGTGCTGGCGCTCGTCATCGGTGCCACCTTGGGAGGTATTTTCGGCATCTTGCTCGCCGTGCCTCTGACCGCCATCGGCGCGGAACTCCTCGGCGACTGGGACAAAAAAAAGCGGGCACTGATGCCCGAGTAGCCCTGCAGACGTTTTTTGGTATCAGATAAAGAGAGCGGCGACCGCGGCAATCGCGAGTTGGAACGGTATTCCTATCCACGGATACGCGTCCAGCAGGATACTGCTGTGGATGCGGTGATGAATGATCTGGTGGCGCTGGAGGAAAGAGGCGCCCGCCATGTATACTCCTTGCAGGAAGTCGGGCAGGATGCTACCGCTAGCGGCAACCGCAAGCCATATCCATGCGTCGGCGGTCGCGGGGCGCGCCAAAAACCACACCACACCGATGCCTGCGCTTGCGTCCACCGCAAACGCGAGCGCGTCCGTGGTATAGGCGCTTGCGGTACCTCGCCATCGGCGCGCCGCCGGATCCTCTGTCTTGAGGATAGTGCGGGTAGGGTAGTGCCAGTGGGGGATGGCGTCCGCCGCGTAATGGGAGACGAGCGATACGGCAAATGTGAGCAGGGGATGTGCCGCCGCAAGGGGTCGGGTAAGAGCCGCCGCGATGACGATGTGGGTAGAGAGAATCATGCTCATTTAGTATATCTATGAACGAAGAAAACCGCAAAAAATTTTATATCACGACGGCGATTCCGTATGTGAATGACCGGCCGCATGTGGGGCACGCTTTGGAATTCGTGCAGGCGGATGTCCTTGCGCGTGCACAGCGCGCGCAAGGCGATGAGGTTCTCGTGCTGTCCGGCGCGGATGAGAACGCGCTCAAAAATGTGCAGGCCGCGGAAAAAGCCGGCGTGCCGGTAAAGGACTTTATTGAAACAAACGCAAAACTTTTTGCGGAACTTGCGGCGCGCCTCAATGTGCATTTTGACATGTTCCAGCGCGGGAGCGATACGCTCCATCACTATCCAGCGAGCCAGGAATTGTGGCGGCGGTGCGCCGCCGCAGGCGATATCTATAAAAAGTCATATGAGGGCTTATATTGTCTCGGATGCGAGGCGTTTTATGCGTCCGAAGAATTGACGCCCGACGGCGAATGCCGCGAGCATCCAGGGAAAAAACTGGAAACCGTTGCCGAGGAGAATTATTTTTTCCGTCTTTCCCGATACCGCGATCAGCTCGTTGATTTGATCTCATCCGATACGATTCATATTATCCCCGTATCAAGGAAAAACGAAGTGCTGGGATTCCTGCGCCAATCTCTGGAGGATATCAGCATCTCGCGTTCCAATGAGCGCGCGCGCAACTGGGGCGTGCCGGTGCCCGGCGACGACACTCATCGGATGTATGTATGGTTTGACGCGCTCAATATCTATCAGTCCGGCATCGGATTCGGATGGGACGAGGCGATGTATCAGAAATGGTGGCCTGCGGATATGCATCTGATCGGCAAAGGAATCCTCCGATTTCACGCGGTCTATTGGCCAGCATTTTTACTCTCGGCACAATTGCTTTTGCCAAAATCAATCGTGGTGCACGGGTATCTGACGGTTGACGGGCAGAAAATGTCCAAGACCATTGGTAATGTAATAGACCCGTTTGTGCTCATAGAAAAATACGGCGCGGATCCGGTGCGGTATTATCTGCTCCGCGAAATTCCATCCGGGGAGGATGGCGATTTTTCGTATGAAAAATTTGAAGCGCGCTATAACGGCGACTTGGCAAATGGTTTGGGAAATCTGGTAGCGCGAGTGGCGGCATTGGGGGTAAGGGCGGGACAGTTTCTTAAATTAGAGTATGATCCGCAATTTCTTTTAGCTTCCGATATGGCAGGCATACGGTTGAGATATGAGAAAAATATAAAAAACTTCTGTCTCAACGAAGCATTGGGAAATATATGGGAACTGATCGGTAGAATAGATAAATGGGTCAACGATCAAAAACCATGGACGCATGATGTCCCCGTGCTAAAGGCGTTTATGGAAACAGCGGCGCATGGAGTTCAGGAAATTTCTTTTATGCTTGACCCGTTTCTTCCCGACACCGCCAAAAAAATCCGCGAGCAGATCTCCATCCGCGACAACGCGATCACGATAAAAAAGAGTGCGAATCTTTTTCCCCGCCTGAAATGAGTGTTACGACTGAAAAAGACGAGGTATGGGAGGATATTGCCAGTCGCCGAGATCATAGAGGTGCGCATCTTGTTTCTCATCAAAAAGCGTGGGATGTCGAGACGCGGGCGCTTTTTGATGTCCATACCCATACGCAATTTGCCGCGTTCCGCGAGGATCAGGATGCGGTGATCAGACGCGCTTTGGACGCGGGCGTATGGATGGTGAATGTCGGTACCCAACGCGATACGTCTCTTGCCGCAGTTGAGGTCGCACATCGCTATGATGAAGGGGTATACGCGGCAGTGGGACTCCACCCCATTCATACCGAAAAATCCCATCACGACACGCAAGAACTCGGCATCACAACATCCTTACAAACTCCAGTTTATAAGGATGTTGTTGAAAAGGGATTCATGAGCCGCGGAGAGACATTTGATTATGCGTACTATAAAAAACTTGCTGAAGATCCCAAGGTCGTGGCAATAGGAGAGTGCGGCTTGGATTATTATCGGCTTGAGGAAAAAACAAAAGAGACACAGCACAAAGCGTTTGAACAACAGATCGCGTTGGCCCGCGACGTGCAAAAACCACTCATGATTCACTGCCGCAACGCGTTTTCGGATTTGATTGAGGTCCTTGTATCCCACAAGGATGGCCTGCCGGAACCGCGCGGTATCATTCACTTTTTCTCGGGCAGTAGGGAAGATGCGCGGCGGCTTTTGGACTTGGGATTTTCGTTCTCTTTCGGCGGCGTTCTGACGTTTGCTCGCGACTATGACGAGGTGGTATGCTACATACCGATAGAGCGGATCGTGCTGGAAACGGACGCTCCTTATATCACGCCTGTGCCGTATCGTGGCAAACGCAACGAGCCCGCGTATATCATAGAGATTGCAAAAACAATCGCAGAAATAAAAGGCATGTCTTTTGACGTCGCGGCCGCGGGTACATTCAAAAATACGCGAGCGATCTTTACGGTATAACACAATCATGCGCTATCATCCGCAGAAAATAGAAAAAAAGTGGCAGAAGAAATGGCTTGCCGATAAAACATACGAGCCGGATTTGAAGCGCGCCAAAAAGCCATTTTACAATCTCATGATGTTTCCATATCCTTCGGCCGAGGGATTACACATTGGTGGTATGCGCACATTTACGGGCGTGGATATTTATGGGCGTTTCAAGCGGATGCAAGGATATGATGTATTTGAGCCGATAGGACTTGATGCGTTTGGAATTCATTCGGAAAATTATGCGCTCAAAACCGGCAGGCATCCGATGAAGCAGGCAGTGATTTTGGAGAAAAATTTTTACCGCCA
>MHQR01000015.1 GCA_001820725.1 Candidatus Sungbacteria bacterium RIFCSPLOWO2_01_FULL_54_21
ATCGCATTGCGCCGTGGTGATGGACCA
This sequence comes from Candidatus Sungbacteria bacterium RIFCSPLOWO2_01_FULL_54_21, assembly GCA_001820725.1. Lineage (GTDB taxonomy): Bacteria > Patescibacteriota > Minisyncoccia > Sungbacterales > HO2-52-23 > WO2-54-10. Next base: position 28 of record MHQR01000015.1, read on the forward strand.
GAGCCGATGGGCGCGGCCGCCTATTTTTCGCTTGACGCAGGATGTGGGGGCGGTTTCAAACGCCGAGATGGATAAGGTATTCAATCAGGGGATTATGATGATTTCCATCGTACATCCGAGTGGTACCGCTATGAACAGTCCGGATGCTCTCCTCGTCGGCGAAGTCGTGAGGCGCAAGGATGCAGACGATTCGCAGGTAGAGATGACGGGCGCATATCTCGATTTCTAATTTTGCGCAGTGAATACGCCGGCGGAAGCATTGCTCCCCCGGCATTTTTGTTTGACTTCATATATGCCTGATAGTACCATATTTACATGTCCCAATTTGAAAAAATATCCCTTTGGATCGTAAAGATCGGGCTGTGGGTCGTGCCGTTTCTGCCGCTGTATGTGGCGTCCTCCATGCTCTTCCCGTTCATCACGGGCAAAAATTTCGCGTTTCGCATCATCATTGAAATCATTTTTGCGTTCTGGGCGGGACTCGCGGTCGCGCGTTCGGAATACCGGCCGCGTCTGACGCCGCTTTTCAAGATCATCACGGCATTTACTGCCATCGTATTTTTGGCAGACCTCCTGTCGCCGCATCCGTATCGCTCGTTCTTCTCCAATTACGAGCGCATGGAGGGATTCATGATGCTGGGGCACATGTATCTGTATTTCGTCATGCTGATCAGTGTCTTTCGATCACGCGCCGACTGGATGATCTTTTTCCACACCACGCTTGCGGCAAGCGTCGCCGCTTCATACGTGGGCCTGCTCCAGCGCCTGGGATATCGCGTGTCGCTCCAGGGCGGTTTCCGCGTGGATTCCACTATCGGCAATCCGACCTATTTTGCCGCGTATTTGCTGTTCCATGTATGGCTTCTGGTCATGCTGATCCGCGAATACGCGAACGTGTGGTGGCGGGCAGGGCTCTATATGGTGGTGCTTATTTTTGAACTCGTCATCATCTACTTTACAGCGACTCGAGGCGTGGTGCTGGCGCTGGTGCTTGCCGTGCCGCCGTTTCTTGCGGCTCTCACGTATTTCTGGCCTGCTATTACAGGGGAAAAGTATGGCACATGGAGCATGGGCAGGAAAATCGCGGCAGGTCTTCTGGCGCTTTTCATCGTCATACCCCTGGTTTTCTGGAGCATCAGAAAAGCGGATTATGTCCAGAAAAATGCCGCGCTTCAGCGTCTGACCAACTACTCGTTCAGCGAGGGCACGATTCAGGATCGCTTTCTCATCTGGAAAATGTCGCTCAAAGGCATTGCCGAGCGGCCGATCCTGGGCTGGGGGCAGGAAAATTATTATCTGGTATTTCAAAAGTATTTCGACCCTGGACTGTTTGGCGCGGAACCGTGGTTTGACCGCTCGCACAACGTATTCCTGGATTGGGGCGTGCACGCGGGTGTCATCGGTCTCGGAGCATACCTCGGTATTCTCGGCATTGCCGTCTGGCAGATTGTGCGGACCATGCGCCGCGACCGCGCGCTGTTTTTCACGGGGCTGGCGCTGCTGGGACTTTTTGCCACCGACTTTTTCCAAAAACTCTTTGTCTTTGATAATTTCAGCTCGTACCTCCTATTCTTTGCCTTTCTCGCGTACACCGAGTATGTCAGTGCACCGGCGCGCGCCTCCGCAGGCGAGCGGCGCAGCCATCGTGCGGCGCAGGGCGCGGTGGCCGCGGCAGTACTCCTGGTGATCGTCGCGGTGTGGGGATGGTGGGCGAACATAAGGCCCATACGACAGTCACAGGCGCTCATCCGTGCGCTCCAGCTCGTTCGCAGTAATGCCGGAGTTGCGGAAGTGGAAGCCGCATTCCAGGAAACCTTTGCCTATCAGAGTTTCGGTAGTACCGAGGCGCGTGAGCAATTGGGATCTCTTGTTCGTACCATCGTGGGCAATACGGCCGGACCTGCCCTAGACCGCATCCGCTTCACGGATTTCGCGCTTTCGGAACTGCGTAAAGAAACCGATCGCCCTGCGGCGGACGTGAAGCACCTGCTGTTTATGTTGAGTATTCTCAATGTTGCAATGCCGCTTGACCAAAAGTATGCCATCGAAGCCAACGCCGTCGCGGAGGAGGCGCTGAAGAAAAGCCCGACCAAACAATTGGTCTATTTTGAAGTTGCCCAGATGTACCTGTCACAGGGTCAGCTTGATCGCGCGCTTGGTCTCATGCAAAGGGCGTGGCGTCTGGCGCCGCAGTGGCAGATACCCGCCGCGCATACCTGGACCATCGCGGCCTTTGCCAAAAATCAAGGAGCGATCGAGGAGCTGAAGACCCTATGGACGCTCAATGATTTCGACGAAGGCGGATTGCTCAACATCAGCCGCGCGTATCAGCAGATCGGAGATGTGGCTAACGCGCGCGCGGCCTATGCCGCTTTGGTAAAGAAATATCCAGCCAATGCCCAGTATCACGCGACCTACGCGGCACTCCTTGCTGAAGCGGGCAAACATGGTGAGGCGCGGTCGCAGGTAGAAGAAGCCATCCGGCTTGACCCGGCATTTGAGAAAGAAGGAAAGCAATTTTTGGAATCTATCAGATAACGCCCGCTACGGTACGAGAACGCTTATCCAAGCACGGCGCCGATAATGTTCGCGTGGCCCCGGACAAATGCCTCCGCATCCGTGAGGTATTTCCCTTCCGCGCCGATTTTTTTGATGACGAGCGAGTCACATCCGGCCGCAACTATGAGCGGACGCGCGCCATCCCGCCATACGAGCCCGGGCCGGCTTGATGCAGGCATGTCGGAAGTCCAGTCCGCCTCTGCGATGCGCAGACGCAGGGACTTTCCTTTGAGCGTCCATGTCGTCCATGTGCTTGGCCATGAATGAAAAGCCCGGACCATGCGCTCAATATCAATTGCCGATTTTTTCCAATCTATTCTGCCGTCCTCGCGCGTGAGCATTTTTGAAAATGTCGCCTGTGATTCGTCCTGCGGCACGGGAATAATGTCTCCTGCCATCCATGTCGGCAATGTCTTTATAAGGAGCTCCGCGCCTATCCGCGCGAGGATGTCATGTAGTGTTGGATATGTATATCTTTTGTCCAACATCGGATGTTTGACAGAAGCGACGATCGGTCCATGATCGAGTTCCTCATCCATTGCCATAATAGTTACGCCCGTTTCCGCATCTCCATGCAAAAGCGCGTACTGTATGGGCGCCGGACCCCGCCAGCGCGGCAGGAGTGAGGGATGGATGTTGAGTGCGCCGTGCGGCGGCATGCCAAGCATGACTCTGGGAATGATTTTTCCGTATGCCGCGACTACGATGATATCTGCGGTCGGCATCTGGTGCGGATGTGCGTCCGGTTCAAGGCGCTCCGGCTGTAATATAGGAATGCCGAGGCGTACGGCCGCAATCTTGACCGGCGGGGGCGTAAGTGTGTGTTTTCTTCCGGCCGGTTCATCGGGTCGTGTTACCACGCCCGCAAGAGCACACCCGTTTTTTACCAATGCTTCCAGCATGGATACGGCAAAGTCCGATGTGCCGAAAAAAAGGATGCGGATGTTCGAATGCTGTTCCATTGTCATTTCCGGGGCTCTTCCGGGGAGACCTCTATAATTTCTTCCGCCTTGTCAATGAAAAGCGTGCCGTCGAGGTGATCCAATTCGTGCTGCACCACGCGCGCGAAAAAATTGGCGCTGCCGCGCAGAAATTTCTTGCCATGCTCATCCAAGGATTCGACAGTAATTTTTTCGCACCGCTTCACATGGCCGAATTTCCCCGGTACCGACAGGCATCCTTCTGCGTCAAGGGCCTTGCCGCGCGCTTTGTTTTTCACCACAGGGTTTATAAAAACGTAGTATTTCCAGGGACGTGTTCCGCTGCCGATGTTGCTTTTGTTTGGCGGCATGCCACTTTCGGGGACTTGTCCCGCGAGTGCCCTGCGCCGAAAACGCCGCTCAATGTCGGCAGTGGAACGATCTATCTCTTCGGCTTCTTCCGACACGATAAAAAGCCGGAGCGATTGTCCCACTTGGGGCGCCGCGAGCCCCACGCCGTCGGGCGTGTTTGCCAGCGTGATCTTCATCGCCGCGATGAGGTCTTGGATGTCCGGCTCTCTGATATGGGTTACCGGCACATCTGTAGCGACGCTCCGCAACACTTTTTGCGGCACTTTTATGATGGGGAGGGTCTTATGATTTTTTTGCATGCGGACTCTTCTTTTTTTCCTCTTTTTCTTCTTCGGCTTTGGCGTATGGCGGCGGGATTCTGGACGCTGGGGCTTGTCGCGCAAGGCCGCAAAAAAATATTTGCCGCGCGCTTCCTGCGGCAAATCCTGCTTTTCCAGCACGCGGCGCACGAGCCCTCGCAGGTCTGATTCGTAATAACGCTTGGCAATACCCAAATACGCGGCAAAGCGCCTTTCCTCCCCCAGCATGCGGGAAAGATCATCGGCGAGCAAATGCTCGCGGGAGTGGAGTTTTTTGTCGGGCGTCAGACGCATACAACAAGTTTAAAAGCCGCAGTGTTTAGACGTTTAAACGTTAAACCTTTGAGCGTTCGGTTATCTTCCTTGCCTGTGCAAGAGCGTAAACAGCGTGCGTATCATGATCAAGAGATCCAGCGTGAAAGACCTGTTTTTTACATAATAGAGGTCATACTGCATTTTTTCCGGAGCGTCCTCCACGGCGGCGTCATCCTCCATATTGATCTGCGCCCAGCCGCTGATACCAGGCGGCACCAGGAGTCGCATTTCATAAAAGGGCACATGCTGTTTGAGTTCTGCAACATATTCGGGCCGCTCGGGGCGCGGCCCGACAAATGACATCTCGCCACGCAAAATATTGATGATCTGCGGCAGTTCATCAATATACGCCGCCCTTAGCAAGGAGCCCACGCGTGTATAAACGCCTGCTTCTTCCTTAGTGCGCTCTCTCTGCGTTGCTGGAGCCCAGGTGCGGTATGTTGAACGGTATTTGATCAGCGAGAATGTCCTGCCGTTTCTGCCTACGCGCTGTTGGCGGAAAAATACGGGGCCAGGCGCTTCCAAGCCGATGGCAAGCGCGATGAAAGGAAACGTGGCCATACCCACACTGCCGATGACAAGCGCCAGGAATATATCAATGCCGCGCTTGGCAAACTCGTAACTGTGCTTGCGGATGCCGATGAGGTTTTCCAGAAACCATGCCTCGCCAATGAGCGACAAGGGTATCTTGCCCGTGAGCATTTCATGGAACGGCGCAAAATCAATGGTCGTGATGCCCGCGGGGATGATGCTGAACAGCGCCTTGAGTACGGTGCGGTCGCCTTTCATTTCAGGCGACACCACGATGATCTCTGCGCGGACATCGCGAACGGCGCGGGAGAATTTTTCCGGATCGAGTACGAGGTGAGGGGGGTCCGTTGCAGTGTCCCGCTGCCGAAGTTGTAAGAGGTTTGCCTGCACGGTACCTGTCCCAGATGCGCCGTGCTGCCGAGCAAAAGCAACGTCGGAAGCGGTTACCATGAATCCCACGGGCCGTTGGCCAAGCTGGGGGTGCGACAGGAGATAGTCGGCCAGTTGCGTGGTCTCGGCGTTGATGCCGAGGAACAGCACGCGCGTCGCAGACGCGCGGACAATGAGCAGATTAAACAGCGAACGCCAGACAAAAATGAAAAGAGTCGCGAGGAGCGCTATGAGGAGCAGGTTGCGGCGCGGCTCGATGGTAAAGAACGGAAACAAATAAAACACGACGATCGCAAGGATCGTGTTTGCCGCCATGACGTGCAGGAGGCGATAGAGGAAAATGCGCCGGTTGCGGGCAAAGCGGATTTCATAAAAGCCGAACGAGCCGAGGAAGAGGACCCACAGAAAAAAGATGATGGAAAACGCGACGAGGTGTTCGTATAATTCCGCGTCTTCGAATCGGTCGGGGTAGCGGAGGAGAAGTATGGTATAGAGCGCGCCAAAAAGCGCCGCGAGGTCGCCCGCGAGCAGGAGCAATGCTTTTTTATTGAGTCGTCCGCGAATCATGGTACAGGGAAATCGTAGCATGCATCATAGCAGAAAAAGAGAAGCTTGTCTCTATTTTCTTGCGGCCTGCCGCGCCCATGTGTGCCCGCATCTCGCGAGAGGCAATGAGGCGGCCCAGCGCTTGGCGCAATCCACGGATGTCTTTGGGCTCTGCAATAAATCCCGTCTTCTGGTCGGTGACGAGGTCGGGAATACCGCCGACACGCGATGCAACGGCGGGAAGCCCCGCAGACATGGCCGCCATCAGCGCATACGGCAATCCTTCTTTGAGAGAGGGGAGGACAAAGATGTCGAAACCATGCAGGAATCGCGCGGCATCAGGCACAAATCCGAGGAGGAAAACATTGGACTGCAAACCGGCATCAGCAATCTGCTTTTCGAGCGCCGCGCGGTCTTCTCCATCGCCGATGATGATAGTTTGTAATTTGTGGGTTGTAGGTTGTAGAACGAGCAGACGGATTGCGTCTATAAGATACCGAAGGCCCTTGTTTTTTGTGAGTTCCGCAATGGCGCCAATAACGATGGTATCAGTTGCGATCTTGCGTCCGATTTTTTCTTCAAAAAATGAACGACTGCGCTCGCGCGGGAAAAAAGGTATCGGCGCAAGGCCATTTTGGATGAGGACACGTTTCTTACGAGAAAGAAAACGCTTGCCAGAGGCGTAGTCAGCGGTGTTGATCAGAATGACGCGATCACACAACATGCACGTCATCCAACTGATCAAAAAAATCGCGGCGCGTTGAAAAAGAGGACGGTCTTCACCAAACGGCCAGCCGTGGATAGTGAAGACAACTGTAGGTTGTAGAACTGCGGATAGAAGAGCGGCGACAGCGCCTAGCGCCGCGGCCTTGGGGCTGTTGAGATGCACTATGTCGGGACGTTCTTTTTTCAGTACCCGCAGGATACCCCAAAAAGCCCGCCATTCGCCGCGCACCGCGACATCTCTCTGCAATCCGGCTATGGAGACAGTCCGTATACCCGCGTCCCGCAGTTTGGCAAAAAGTATGCCATTGCCCCCACCCGCGACCACCGCCTCAAAGCGGTCTTTCGGCAGATGCGTCGCAATGTCGTACACATACTGCTGGGCCCCGCCCCCGTTTGACTTGGTGATGAGAAAAAGCACCTTTTTCGGCGTATCTGCCTGCCCATTCATACATCCAGTATAACGCAAAAGTAGCTCTCCCAGGCATCTTGACAATCAGATAAATATGGAGTATGCAGTATCGGTTTAAATAAACACGAATCTTTGGTGTCTTTATTGGAGGATCTATGATATAATGTGCCTTGTGCAGGCATCTCTATCAGAGCGTCTCTTTTGGGATATAGATCCAAGCCAATTGGACGAACATCGGCATCGCGTCTATGTCATCGAGCGGGTTCTGGAGTATGGCAGGGAGGAAGATGCGCGATGGCTGTTCCGACGTTATGATCGCGCGGCAATTACAGAAGTTGTCAGAGAAAGCAGGCGTCTTTCAAGAAAATCGCCGCGCATGATACGACCCACGGCATGGGAGGAGGTAAAGGCGTTTTTTCTCGAAGGAGCGAAGAACATCGGGTAGGTGGGCAATGCGCGTTTGA
>MHQR01000016.1 GCA_001820725.1 Candidatus Sungbacteria bacterium RIFCSPLOWO2_01_FULL_54_21
TCTCCAGCGTGAACGCAAGCATTTCCTGATACAATTGTTCGCGTGGGATTTGGAACCTACTGCGCCCTTCTTTTTCGAGTTTTTTGTCAAAAACAACCTGCGTTTCAAACCCCGCGTGATCCGCGCCCGGCACCCACAGCGCGCGGCGCCCCTGCATGCGCCGAAAACGGACCATGATGTCCTGGAGGGTCACGAACACGGCATGGCCGATGTGAAGCGACCCGTTGGCGTTGGGCGGAGGCATGATGACGGTAAACGGCTTGCCACGGCGCGCAGGCAAACGATCCGGATTGAAAAATCCGGATTCCTCCCACTTCTTATAGGTAGCATCTTCAATTTTCTGCGGATTGTATTGGGGCGCGAGTTCGGTTGACATGCTCTGCGGATGTGTGTTTTATGGATGCAGTATAGCCGAATGGAGTCGTTCTCTCAAGGCGAGGAGGGTATGACGTGTATCAAGGGATCACCTGTCCTGTAGACCCCGTGATAGAGGAGGGAGCCATCCTGCTCTCTATCGCGTGGAAGGGGTGGGCTACGAATGCTCAAGGCCGCATCAGCTGGAGAATCGGAGACAGAAGTTTATCAATACCGATCTCTTTGAGCGATCTGGAGGAGATGGGCAGCAGTGGAATAGTTCTTCGTCGCGGTTCCGTCGCCTTCCATCGCTCTCGATTTATCGGGACAGATCGCCATAAAATCTTATGGGCGATTCAAGAGATCGCACGTAACGCACAGGAATGTCTCCAGATAGGAGTGGAAGAGTTCAACGTGGTCTGGAAGTTTTAGCCCAGTACCACATTCGCATCTGCCCGGACATCGCTGATGTTCCGGGCTTTTTTCATACCCGTCATGTATGCGGCCGTGGCGATCATGAGCGCGTTGTCTCCGGCAAGAGCGGGGTCGGGCGCCAGAAAACGGCATGCGGGAAGTTCATGCGCGAGGGTGTCGCCGAGGCGCTTGCGCAATACCCTGTTTGCCGACACACCGCCGCCGATCAGCACGGTTTTCGCCTTGTATTCCTTTGCCGCGCGGAGGGTTTTTTTCACGAGCACGTCGAGCGCGGCTTTTTCAAAAGATGCGGCGATATCGGCTTTTCTCTCTGCCTCAAACGTAGCGGGGGGCAGGCCGCGGATGAGATAAAATGCGGCGGTTTTAAGGCCGGAGAAACTAAAATGATAATCTTTTGTGTTTAGCATGGGGCTGGGCAAGTGATATTTTCGCGCGTCTCCCTGTGCCGCCAGATGGGATAGTGCGGGCCCTCCCGGATACGATAGTCCCATCAGGCGCCCTATCTTGTCATACGCCTCGCCCACCGCATCATCAAGAGTTGTGCCGATGATACTGAAGTGCCACGGCTTTTTTACGAGAACGAGTTCGGTATGTCCTCCGCTCACGAGGAGACCAAGCACGGGAAAAGGGACGCTGGGAATGGAGAATGACGCTTCCTGTTTTTTGTCTTTCTGCAAGAGCGCTGAGAAAAAATGCCCTGCCATGTGATTGACGGGGATGAGGGGCTTTTGCCAAAGTTCTGCGAGCGCGCGCGCGAAATTGACGCCGACCCAGAGCGCGGGCGCGAGTCCCGGGCCGTAGGTTGCCGCAATCGCATCAATCGGCGGAGGGGCAATGGCAAGGAGATGTTTTTTAACCAGGGAAAGCAGGTACTGCTCCCGTTCAAGAATGACGCTCACGGCCTGGTGCCTGGCCGGCGCTTGTGGCGCCAGCATCTGCGCTTGCGTGAGCGCAGACATGAGCGTGGGTACGAGATTCTGCTGGTGCTCCCGCCGCGCGAGGTTGGGCACCACGCCGCCGAACGCGGCATGAATGCGGGTTTGTGAGGAGACGATATGCGACGAGACGTTTACGCGCGCGCCCGTGGGCGCGCGCGTAAAGTCCGCAATCGCAATCGCGGTTTCATCACAACTCGTTTCAATGGAGAGTATTCTCATGGCATGCTTTCTCTCAAGAAGCAACACTCTATTGCTGGTGATGAACATAATACGGATTGCGGATATATTTCCGCGCGGTGATCAGAGGCGCGGTACGACTCTGGCTTTGAGGAATGCCGCCACGCGCGTTCCAAACTCTTCTACCGTGCCGTTGTTTTCAATGATGGCGTCGGCCATGGTCTCCCCAATCGTGCGGATGGATGTCTCGGTCGGTATCGCCTCATGGCGCATGAATTGCTCCCAGGTCATGCCTTTTTCATCCGTGGTTTCTGCGTGTTCCCTGCGGCGCGCAAAACGCGCCTCGGGGCTTGTTGCAATGTAGAGCAAGATGCCCCCGCGGTCGCGGACCATCGGCTGAACCTCCTCGGCTTTCCGCAAGCCGTCCAATATCACGATATCGGCATCAATGCCCTGCAAACGCTTGTGCATTGCATCTACGAGAATGCCCTCGTTTTTGAATGCCGCGCGGACTGCGGTTGCCAGCTGGGAAATATTTTCGCGAGATTCTTCCTGGCCGAGCAGGTGCACGATCTCGCGCCAGATGTCCGAAAAGCGCACGGAAACGATCTTTTTTTCCGGCAGGATTTTTCTGGTAAGTTGTATGAAAAGCCCTTTGCCGCCTCCCTTTTCGGCAACCGTGGCAATGATGAATGGACGTGACATATCGGGATGGTAGCGTATCCCCGTCCAAAAGAAAAGCGGCATCTCATGAAACAGGATGCCGCTTTTCCGGACTATATATAAGTGTTATCCCACCTCAAGGCCCATACTGCGGGCCGTGCCTTCAATGATCTTGGCCGCGGCTTCCACGCTGGTCGCGTTCAGGTCTTCCATCTTCCGCTCGGCAATCGCGCGGATGTCGGCTTTGGATACTTTGCCGACCTTCTTGCGGTTCGGCTCGCCGGATCCCTTCTCGATCTTTGCCGCGCGGCGCAGAAGGTCTGACGCGGGAGGCGTCTTCAGCTTGAAATCAAACGACCGGTCCTCGTAGATCGTAATCTGCACGGGGATGATCTCGCCTTCCATCGCACGAGTCGCATCGTTGTACTTTTTGACAAAGTCGCCGATGTTGATGCCGTGGGGCCCTAGGGCCGTGCCGACCGGCGGCGCGGGCGTTGCTTTCCCTGCCGGAATCTGAAGCGTGATGACGATTTTTATTGATTTAGCCATAATGTTAATTTTGTAGCGACATTCCAGACTAAGTCTGGAATGTATAGTATCTCTAGAGCTTCTTAATCTGCAATGAGTCGAGCTCGACGGGGGTGTCGCGGCCGAACATGTTGACCAGCACTTTTATTTTTCCCCGCTCCTGGTCTACGTCAGCCACCTTGCCGTCAAAATCCTTGAACGGTCCGTCGGTGATTTTTACGGGGTCGCCTGGGCCGATCTCAATCTTGAACTTCGGTTCGGCATCGCCCATGCGTTTGAGCAATTGCTCCACTTCCTCAATCGCCAGCGGTGCCGGCGTGGTGCCGGCGCCCACGAATCCGGTAACGCGCGGCGTGTTGCGCACCACGTACCACGAGTCGTCCGTTACCACCATTTCCACGAGCACATAGCCGGGATATATTTTTTCCTCCACCACGCGCCGCTTGCCATTCTTGATGCGGATCTTTTTTTCCGCGGGTACGAGCACGGTGAAAATCTTGTCCTCCATGCCCATGGACTCAATGCGCTGTTTCAGGTTGCGCGCCACCGCGTCCTCATAGCCGGAGTACGTATGGATGGCGTACCAATTTTTGCCGAATTCCGATGTCTGTTTTGGCATACGTTTTAAAACACGAACGTATTCAAAATCAATTGAAGGATATAATCAATGGCGCCAAGATACATCGCCAAGACCGCGCTTGCGGCAATCACCGCGATCGTATACCGTATGGTTTCCTCACGGGTTGGCCAGCGTACCTTCTTGAGTTCAACGCGCGATTCCTTGAAAAACGTCACAATGCGCTCGGGCATGGTATATGGGTTTTTTAAAAGCCCCGCAGGGCTTTCATAGATATAGCTTTATTATGGGCCATAGGGAGAAATAGTCAAGAATAGAAAAAGGGCTCATTTCCCGTGTGGGCGAGTCCCTTGAATGACTAATACCGATTTACAGGTCCAGACACGATGGCCTCTGCGGCGCCGTAAGCGTCGCTCAATCGGGTATTTTCAATTTCGTGCGTTTCGCCGCACCCACGGCAGTTGGCGAGCGTGCCCATGTGCGGGCTCCTTATTGCAAGAGAGACAAGAGGAACTGACTCATACATTAACCGAATGTACGCTAAATGTCAAGGTTCTTCACGGCGGCGGCGTGCGTTTGGATGAATTTTTTGCGGGGCAAGACCTCGTCGCCCATGAGGATGTCAAAGATATGGTTTGCGGCGGCGGCGTCCGTGATCATTACTTGCTTCAGGATGCGAGCCGCAGGATCCATGGTCGTCTCCCAAAGTTCGGAGGGGTTCATCTCGCCCAATCCTTTGTAGCGCTGAATCTCAACGCCTTTCACGTCCTGTTCTCCTTCGGCAACGGCCTCTCCTTTTGCGGCGGCGCGTTCCTTCTTGGTGTCGAGTTTCTTTTTCCTCATCTCGGCCATGACCGCGTCTTTTTCCGCGTCCGAATATGCGTATTGGCTGGTTTTACCGGACTGCACTTTGTACAGCGGCGGCTGGGCAATATAGAGATACCCTTTCTCAATAACCAAAGGGAAATAACGGAAGAAGAGCGTCAAAATAAGCGTGCGGATGTGCGCGCCGTCCACATCAGCATCGGTCATAATGACAATGCGGTGATAACGCAGGCGCGTCACGTCAAATTCGTCGCCGATGGCCGCCCCCAGCGCTATGATCAGCGACCTTATTTCTTTGGACGCAAGCATCTTGTCCAACCGCGCGCGCTCCACGTTCAAAATTTTACCGCGCAGGGGCAAAATGGCTTGGAATTTTCGGTCCCGCCCCATCTTACTGGATCCCCCTGCGCTATCGCCCTCTACCAGAAACAATTCCGATTCCGCAGGGTCTTTGGATTGGCAGTCCGCGAGCTTGCCCGGAAGCGTCATGCCGTCCAAAGCGCCTTTGCGCAATACGGTCTCGCGCGCGGCCTTGGCGGCTTTACGCGCTTTTTGCGCGAGCAATGCTTTGCCGATGATCTCGGCCGCATCTCGCGGATATTTCTCTAACCACTCTTTCAGGCCTTCGCCCACCACGGTTTCCACGGCGGTGCGCGCTTCGGGACTGCCGAGCTTTGCTTTGGTTTGTCCCTCAAATTGCGGCTCTGGCAATTTGACTGAAATGATCGCCGTCATGCCTTCGCGCACGTCGTCGCCGGTCAGCGTCTCGTCGTCTTTTTTGAAATAATCGTTTTGCTTGGCATAGTCATTGAGCACGCGCGTGAGCGCGGTGCGGAAACCGGTCAAGTGCATGCCGCCCTCGCCCGTGTGGATGTTGTTGGCAAACGAGATTTCTTTCCCCGCGATGTCGTCAGTATATTGAAACGCGGCTTCTACGTGGATTTTCCTGCCGTTGGGCGTCTCAATCTCCTTGCCCACGTGGAAAATATTTTCGTGCTTTGGTTTTTGGTTGCGGTTCAGATACGCGGTGTACGACGCGATGCCGCCTTCAAAATAAAACGTGTATGAGGGCACGAGCGGCGTGCCATCTTTTGATGTATCGGCGCCGCGCGCATCAGTAATGGTGACGCGTACGCCGGGAATGAGGTACGCCTGCTGGCGGATGTGCTCCAGAATGCGGTTCCAGTCAAAGATAACGGTCTCAAAAACCGAAAGGTCTGGCTGGAACGTAATCGCAGTCCCCGATCCCCCGCACGTGCCGATCTTTTTGACGGCGGCTTTTGGCTTGCCGCGGACGTATTCCTGCATGTACTGCAGGCCGTCGCGGCACACCTCGGCTTTCATACCCATGGAAAGGGCGTTGACGACGGACACGCCCACGCCGTGGAGTCCGCCGGAGATTTTGTATGATGTACCTCCGAATTTGGCGCCCGCGTGAAGCGTCGTCATCACGGTCTCCAGCGCCGACGTGCCGGTCTGCTTGTGCACGTCCACAGGAATGCCGCGGCCGTCGTCCACCACGCGCACGCGGTGCTCGGGAAGCAGGGTGATAGCGATGTTGCGCGCGTAACCTGCCAGCGCTTCGTCCGCGCTGTTGTCAAACACTTCCCATATCAAATGATGCAGGCCATCCGGCCCCGTGGACCCGATGTACATGCCCGGGCGCTTGCGCACGGGCTCCAGCCCTTCGAGCACATAAATGTCCTTGGCCGTGTAGGAGACAGCTTTAACATCCTGTTTGATTCTGACAGAATCCGCCACATTTACTTTGAGCGTCTTTTGTTTTTTTGCCATATCTATTCGCTCCCGCCGTAAATCGGATGAAGTCCGATATCAAAGAAAAGCGCATCCGATCCGTTGAGAAAACGAAAAATAACTCGGTATTTGTTATCTACCGAGTATCCCCAGTATCCTTGAAATATGCCATGAAGTTTATGGGTTTTGAGGCGGGGATCAAAAGCGTCTGCCATAAAAATGTATTCCCTTTCACGGGCTTTTTCTTGGATGCCGCGTGGCAGTTTCCGGAATGACCGCGTGTATTTTGACGAATACTCAATCCATTCAATTTTTCTTGCGGGCATGAATTTTCAACGCCTCATCAATTGACCGCGCGCGGATCGTTTTCCTTTCGCGGTATTCCTGCTCGCCATCTTGAATAATACCCCACAATCGTTGCTCGGCGCGGCCTATCTTTTTAGATTTTTCAGGCACCACAATGATTTCCCGCTCTTGCACGGGCAGAGGGATTTTTACTATCAGGTATTGTTTAGTTTGCTTTACAATAGTCGGTGTTTCCATACCGCAATCATATCACGCCGCGCGCCTTACCACAAATAGAATCTGTTATTTCTTCACTTCCCAATCTTGCGCTTCAAGCGTGGCGGTGATTTTTTTGATGACGGCGCCAACTTCCGCGTCGGTGAGGGTGCAATCGGGTGATTGAAAGATGAGATGAAACGCCAAACCTTTTTTCTCTTCGGTCGCGAGCGCGTCATCTTGGAAATAGTCAAAGGGGGTAGTGTCCGCGAGGAGCGTGCCTCCCGCGTTTTTAATCACGTTGAGTATGTCGTCAGTCCGTATGTCTTCAGACACCACGACCGCAATATCGCGCGTGATTGCCGGATACTTTCCCAGCAACCGGTACTCGGCTTTATCCGATGCTTTTTGTGTGACCTGCGCAAAAGGAATTGCCGCGAAAATAATCTGGCCGCGCACTTTGAGTTTTTCGGCAATCGCAGGATGCAGTTCCCGCAATGCGCCGATTTTTTCGCCGTTGTGCATGACGACTGCCGCGCGGTACGGGTGCGCAAACGCGCACGACGTATCTTCGGTGTACACCACGTCCCCATTGGAAGCACTGCTCCCAATGCCCACGCGCTCCCACAGTCCGTCCAGCACTCCCTTGAGCGCATAAAAATGCTCTGCGCGCGCGTCCTTGGCCGCGGAAACGATGACGAGTTTTTTCGTTTCCTCGATGCCTCCCCCTTCGGCGCGGCGAAACTCTTTTTGTATGCCGAAGATCTTTACCGTATCGTGCTGACGCATGTTCTGCCCTGCAGATATGATGTAGCGCAGGGCGAGCACAGGCACCATATAGGCCATCTGGGGGTTTGGTGGATTTTCCAATGCCACAGCTACACGAGGATCGATGCCAAACAGCGCATGCTCTTCTGCTGAAGAAAACTCATAGAGTTCTGTCTCAAAAAATCCTTCGCCGATGAGTGTGTTCCGGACAACCTCCTCCCAGAAAAGTTCGGTGTTTTTCTCGCTCTCGCGCAAAGCTACTTCCGGCATGCGGGGATTGATGTTTTGATAGTCAAAGAGACGGCCGATCTCCTCGATAACGTCTTCCTCGATCTCAATGTCGCGGCGCACGGTCGGCGGTTTTACGATAAAATCTTTTCCTTTGGATTTTGCGGCCCATCCAAGCCGCGCAAATGCCGCTCGGTAGAAGCTCGCGGGGATTTTTGCGCCGATGAGCAACTCTGTATAGCGGGGGCGGAGCAGAATCGCGCGCTGGGGCGATGTGCGCGGATACCGGTCGGCCATGCCGGAGAAAACAACGCCGCCCGCGATCTTTTGGATGAGTCCGGCGAGCATATCAAGGGCCGCGGGCGTCTCATTGGCGTCGAGGCCGTGCTCAAAGCGCAGGGAAGCGTCGGTGCGCAGGTTCAGCGTCTGCGACGCGCGGCGTATCACGGCAGAATCAAAAGTGGCTCCTTCCAGCACAATACGCGTGGTGTCTGCGGACACGCCGGAATCCCTGCCTCCCTTGATGCCTGCAATTGCAACGGGGTCTCTTTCATCCGCGATGACCAAGGTGTCCGGATTCAATTCATAGGTCTTCTCATCAAGTGCCGCCATCTTTTCTCCTTTCCGCGCCCGCCGTACCACGATACTTTTTACTTTTTCATTTTTACTTTTTAATTTCTGCATGTCAAAAACATGCAGAGGTTGTCCCGTCTCCAGCATGACGTAATTCGCCGCATCCACGACATTATTGATGGACTGCAGGCCGCATGTCTCCAAGCGTTCGCGCATCCACGCGGGCGACGGCCCCACGCGTATCCCCTCCATCACGCGCGCGCTGTACCTCGCGCAATCTTTCGGATCCGTGATCTTTATTTTGATCGCATCTGTAGCTTGTCGCCTGCTATCTTCCGTAAGCTTTTCGTTCTTCGTTTTAAGTTTTACGTTCTTGAGCGCCGCGATCTCCCGCGCCATCCCGACGTGTCCCGATGCGTCCGCCATGCGGTTGGGCAGGATTTTTATATCCAGCATCCAGTCACTCCCCCGTTTCTCGACATGCTCCACCTCGAACACGCGCATAGTCAAGAATGCCGCCAGTTGATCCGGCGTATCGGTGAAGCCCGCGATTTCTTTGAGCCGGGTGTATGAAAACTTCATGGCTTTTCAGAATTGTTTTAAAAATCGCAAATCGCCGCTTCGGAACAAACGGATGTCCGGAATTTTGTATTTCATCATAGCGAGGCGGTCTATGCCAACGCCGAAGGCAAATCCCGCAAAATGATCGCCGATCATTTTACTCGTCTTGGGATTCCACCCCGCGGCCTTGAAAACGTGTGGGTGCACCATGCCCGCGCCCATCAGCTCAAGCCATCCCGACTGCTTGCAGATCGAGCATCCGGTGCCGCGGCAATAAGTGCATGAGATATCCACTTCAAACGATGGCTCGGTAAACGGAAAGTACGACGGGCGCAGGCGCATCTCGATCTTTGTCTCAAAAAGTTGGGAAAGAAACGTCTGAATGACTGCCTTGAAATTGGCCACAGAAATATTTTTGTCCGCCATCAGCCCTTCTATCTGCATAAATTGGATGTCGTGCGACGCATCAGTCGCTTCATACCTATAGACCCTGCCCGGGGCGATAATCTGTATCGGCGGCTGATGCGCCTCCATATAGCGTATCTGAACAGGACTTGTATGCGTGCGCAAGAGCAGGCGTTCGCCCGTTTTGCGCTTTGCATTTTGCGTTTTATCTTCACCTTTTGGATCAGAGATCCAAAAGGTATCCCACATATCCCGCGCGGGATGATCGGGGGGGATGTTCAGCGCGTCAAAATTGTAGTATTCGGTCTCGGCTTCCGGTCCTTCAACCACGGCAAATCCCATGGCGGAAAAAATTGCAATGATCTCGCGCGTAATTTTTGTGAGCGGGTGCGCGTGTCCGCGTTCCTGCCTGACACCAGGGCGCGTTACATCAAGCCGTTCTTTTTTCAGCGCGGATTCGCGCTCGGTCAGCTCCAAGAGCGTTCTTTTTTCTGAAAGAGATGTTTCAATGTCGCGTCGCAGTTGGTTCGCTTCCTCCCCCGCGTGCTTGCGTTCTTCCGGTGGCAGCGTTTTTAATGTATCAAAAACCGAGGCCAGTGCGCCTTTGCGCCCCAAGTACGCTACGCGCACATGCTCCAGCGCGTCCAGCGTGGCGGCCTCTCGCAGTTCTTTTTCAAATGATGCGCGAATTCGGGCAAGATCTTCCAGCATGTTCGCGATTACTTCTTCAATACGCCGCGAGCGATGTATTCTTTCATCAGCGATTGATAGGGAATGTTCAGTTCGTTTGCCCGTTCCTTGAGCCGTACCAGGAGATACTCCGGTACCCGCACAGATACGGGACGGGACGATGGCTTGAGATCGGGGAAGGCGACTGCATCAAAATCATCCGCTTGAAAGTGTGCGGCAAGATCCAGCTTCCCCCAGAATGCCCGTTCCTGATCTTCGCTCTTGAACTTGGGAATATTAAGCTTCTTTTTCATAGAGATGACGTTCTTTTTTATTGAGATCGCGTGCCGATATGACACGGATCTTAGTATTTCGAATGGTGAATACGACAAAGAGAACTCTACTTTCTTTTGTGCTGCCGATAACGATATATCGCTTTTCGGTGCCGGAATGAAGCAGGTCTTTTAGGATATTTTTCCGCTCATCGAAAAACACTTCTTCACACTCCTCATCGGTCACGCGATGCTTCGCAAGATTCTTGTCCCGATTGTGCGCATCCCATTCAAAGCCGATGATCTTCCGGACGGTCTTCATAGATAAGTGTATATACCCAGTTATACAATGTCAAGAGGATGAACTACTGCCTTGCAGAGGATGTACGCCAACCCTTCTGAAAAAGAAGCCCGTAACGAACGTAAGTCCTGAATCATAGCCCCATTCTACGTCGTAAAGCCCCAACTCCGCGATATTGACACATAGCACAAAAGGATATATAATGTACACGCAGTCAGCACCTTGACGTTTTGGCCTAGAACACGAAGGAGATCCTCGTGAATCGTACAACACAGGCAGGTTACCTTTGTGTGGCACAGGCGGCGACGGCATTGGAAGGGCGCTGCAGAAATGCGGCGCAGGGAGACGGATTTTGCCACAGTCCCCACGAGCCTGGCTACCCCATTGCGGAGCCCGCGAAGGTCGTGGTCATAATGCTTTGGTTGAGCAACAACCGACTGCACGACAGAGCCCGCGAGCTGAAGTTTCCGGTGAGGGAGCGTTCGCTGGCGGCAGTACAGGATAGGCACGAAGTTGAGGCCGCCCTGATGCGGCGTTCGTTCACGGCGTATCGTCCGGCGGGAGATACCGGTTGCTCGGTATTCGGCAAGAAACAACTGGAGAGCGTGGTGGCGATGAACCGCCTTGCGAACCAGATGGAAGAGGAGGGGTTCGTTCTTGATGGCACGGTCTTTGGCGAAAATACCAAAGACGGCATCCGTCTGCCATTGCGCTTCCGGCATGCGTCCATGGACACGGAGGTCCAGCCGCCTTACGAGTGCCAGAACACAGAAGATCAATTGGACTTCGCGCGCCGGCTTATGCGGGGGAACAAGTGGATGCGCGTGAGCGTCTTTGACAACCCGCCAAAGTATTATGTTCGGGTTGGCGACGGGAGGATTATCCAGTTCCAGCCCCTGCAGGATCCCGCGACAGGCGCGGGGCTGGACCGCCCGACTGACATCCAACTGCTCTATCCCACAAAAGAGCAGATGGAGATGGACCCCGAACTGTTCGGGGAGGCCATCAGGTTTGCCACATCCACGATCAACTGCCGCGTCCCCTTGCGGTATGACGAGTTGTCGGAGGACATGGTGAGGATTTCCTACAACAAAGGGTCGTGGGCTCTCCACTACGCCATGGCGCGCACAAGCGTGGGAGCGCGCCGCTAAGATCTTTATATGCCTCGAAAGGAGGTGCGTCGTAGCCGGACATTGTGTAACCACAATGATCCGGCTTTTCAATTTATTCTTGGACAGCGTCCTGTGTATTCTGCTGATATCGTTCCAGAACGATATGAAACCTCTGCAATACATCGTCCAACGAACCAGTGGCTAGGATCTTTTTTGCGTCCACAGGGTTAGTCGCTATGCCATTAGGCATGGGCAATCCGGATGAGAGTGTGAAAAGGTTCATGAGGTATGATGTGGCATACGCTCCTTTGGGAAGGGAAAAGGAAAACACGGCGAAGCGGTCGTGAAAAGCGGCGTTGTGAAATTCAATGGACTGCAATGTGGGCCATAAGCGGCTTGCCACGCGGACGAACGAGAAATCACGCCACGCGCGGAGCGGGAATGTGACGCCGTCTTCGCGGAAATAATCGAGGTACGGTTCCCAATCGGCTGGGCTGAACGAGGACGCAAGGGGCAGTTCCATGGGCACGACTTCTGTTTTAATGAGCGCGGAAAGTTTTTTGTTGAACACATAAGAGTCGTAGGCATAGAGCCACATTTTGACTTGGTCGGGTATGGCGGCCAGCGCTCCGGTAAAATCGGCGGGGTGTTCGGCAAGGTACCGGATCATGGCGCGCTCCAGAGAAAAATGATATGGGAAGCGATCAATTTCAGTGAGAATTTGCTCCCAATCACCCCAGAGCGGCACAAGTCGTTTTCTGATTCCCATAAAATACGGCAGTTCGCGTGGAGACGTATGGGTAAGGAATGTTTTTACGGTCAGCTCGTATTCTCCTCGCGCAAGCAGGATGCCAAGCCGGTGTGCCAAGAGGCGCGGCGTGCCAAAACGCTGGAGATAGAAAAAATTCCAGAATCCGCTTTCCGCGATTTCCTGCATCTTGGCGCGTATTTCGGTCTCTTGCGCGGATGTAAGCGGGGCCGCAAGACGCGCGACAATGGTAAAGCGATTGCCCCAGAGATCCCCGATGGATATGACGCCCTTTCCGCCGCGGATATTCTTTATGAAAAAGTTCTCCTCATTGATGGATTCTAATGGGGCTGGATTTTTCAAATTACGGATGCTGATACGCTGGCTAGTGAGCGCGGAGCGGTCCTTGAGTCCGGCGAATCCGATATCCTGTTCAGAAACGCCGATGAGGTGAGCGAGGCGCGCTTTGATATCAAAGGTAGACGCGCCGATTTTGACGAGGTCGGCATACACCGTAGGTCCGGCGTTGGTTTCATCGGCGCCTGCAGGCGCCGCTATGTCTATCGTATGCACTTCGCGGGCAATATCTATTTCTTCCACGATAAAGTCCTGCGGCATAGAGCGCAGATATCCCAGCGGGCGCGCGCCCCACGCCACATCAATGCCAATATCGCGCAGTACGTCGTCCGCATCGGTCATGGGCGCGCGGTCAAAAAGGTGCGGATATTTTTCCCGCTCTTCGCGAAACAGCACCTGCTCGCGCTCTCGTTCTTCGGGGGTGATGCGCATGGTATGATGATACCATTTTCTGGCCGCATTAAAAAAGCGCCGCAAGGGGCGCTGGAATCGTTAGAGTATGAACTCATAATATTTTCTAAGGAACGACGACATCTGCTCCGGCCGGTACACGAGAGCAGATCTTCGGTAAAAGAACTGGTCGCCGATCACCTGAAGAATATCCCACAACGCGTCGTTCGGCGGAGTGGGGCCCTGCCACTGTCTTTTTAGCTCTCTACATAATTGCGGCAGTGTTCCCTGCCACTTTTCCTGTGCCACTTTTTGGAGAGCAATCAGCGCTTGCCTGATCAAAGCATAGTGTTCCGCATTGGTCAGCGAGCTTGGGTTGTTCAGAAACGCGCGGGTGCTCTGCCGCACGGTGTGTACAGGAATGGGAACGGGTGGCGGAAGATTGGCTGGGCGAGGACCGGTGCTATCATAGGAAGGTACTGTCCGCGGACATGTATCTTCCAGCGTTCGGGCAATCCTGTCTCGGATAAGCGAATACGGCAGAGCGCCTCCCGTTTGGAACGTATCTGGGACGTATGTCCAGCCGATGAGGTGCACCCTTGTGCGCCTGCTGGTCGTCTGCAGGAACTCTACAAAATCACTGCCGCTGTCTTGGGTGGCGAGTACGCATGCCTTGATACGGCGATCGTACAGCAGTGCCGTCGCGAGCGTCGTGATTGCTTCGTCCGCGGCATTGGGACGGCGGGTTACTACCTCCACGCGGTATCCCCTTCGTCCCAGCTCTTCCATGGCGCGTGCGCGGTACCTGACTGCGTCTATCGGATCCGATTCCGCCGATGAGAACG
Source organism: Candidatus Sungbacteria bacterium RIFCSPLOWO2_01_FULL_54_21 (assembly GCA_001820725.1). Classification (GTDB taxonomy): domain Bacteria; phylum Patescibacteriota; class Minisyncoccia; order Sungbacterales; family HO2-52-23; genus WO2-54-10. The sequence goes on from MHQR01000016.1 coordinate 13,983, forward strand.
CTGTTATTTTAAACGCGATCTCATACTGCGGGTATTGGGCCGCAACTACTTGTTCAATTTCAGACGCGATTGCTTTGAGGACAGAGAACGGCGAATGTCTACGCAGTTCAACATCCTCTCGCGCGCATCCGCCAAGGTTTTCAAAGTCCACGGCGATGAGGACTTGCCCTCGAGAAGTCACGCTGATGCCTCCATTAAAGAAGTTGTCAAGGAAAGATCTGTAGGAACGCATCATACACTATTTCTCCAAAAAAGGGAAGCGCCTCGCCATACCAGCTTTTTGTCCTTGCCGAGGCGGCAATACTATAGTAAGGTGTGGACGATCAGTATATGAAAAATCTTTCCAAAAATTTCGTCTGGGCCCTGGTCATTCTGATGGCGCTTTCTGTCCTGTATTCCACTATCGCGGGCTTGCTCACACCCCAGCAGGAGATCTCGCTTTCCCAGGTCGTGGAGAAAATCAACGCCGGAGAAGTGGAGGAGATCGTGGTAACGGACACCACGCTGGAGGTGAAACAAAAGAATGGCGAGATTGTCATGGCGCAGAAAGAGCCGGAAGCTGGTCTGACCGAGACCCTGCGGAATTTCGGCGTGGAGACGGCGAAAATGGCCGGAGTGAAAATCACGGTGAAAACACAAAGCGGATTCGGTTTCCTTCTCGCGGTGATCCTGCCGATCATGGGGCCGGTGCTCCTCATCGCTTTTTTCGTCTGGTTTACGGCGCGGCAAGTCCAGCGCGGTTCTATGGCCGCGTTTAGCTTCGGCCAGTCGCGCGCGCGGCTCATCGGTCCGGAAGGACAGCGCGAGCGCATTACGTTCAAAGACGTGGCGGGCGTGAAAGAAGCGAAGGAAGAACTTAAGGAAATCGTTGATTTTTTGAAAAACCCCAAAAAATATGTTGACATCGGTGCCAAGATTCCCAAGGGCGTCCTCCTCATGGGTCCGCCCGGTAGCGGGAAAACGATGTTGGCAAAAGCCGTGAGCGGGGAAAGCGGTGTGCCGTTTTTTCACATGTCCGCATCCGAGTTTATTGAAATGTTTGTAGGCGTTGGCGCCTCGCGAACGAGAGACCTTTTTCGTATCGCAAAAAAAGCTGCGCCGTCCATCATCTTTATTGACGAACTTGACGCGGTGGGACGGATCCGCGGCACGGGTCTCGGCGGCGGACACGACGAGCGAGAGCAGACACTCAATCAGATCCTTGTGGAAATGGACGGTATGGAAACGGATACGCGAGTAATCGTGATGGGGGCGACGAACCGCCCTGATGTGCTTGACCCCGCGCTGCTCCGCCCGGGCCGCTTTGACAGGCGCGTAGTGCTCGATCTTCCCGACATCAATGACCGCGAGGAAATATTGAAAATCCACGCGCACAACAAGCCGCTTGCCGAGGACGTGCGTCTGCGCGTCATCGCCGAGCGCACGCCCGGGTTTTCAGGCGCCGACCTGGCCAACCTCGTCAACGAAGCCGCCATCCTCGCCGCGCGAGGGGACAAAAAACAGGTCGCCCAGCTTGAACTCGTCAATTCAATAGAAAAAGTATTACTGGGTCCGGAGCGCAAGAGCCATCTCTTGTCTCCGCAGGAGAAAAAAATATCGGCGTATCACGAGGCGGGACACGCGCTGGTTGCGGCGTCATTGGAGCACGCGGATCCCGTGCACAAGGTCTCCATCGTCTCGCGTGGCCGTGCCGCAGGGTATACGCTCAAGTTGCCGCTCGAGGACAGGCATTTGTATTCGCGCGCGCATCTCATTGACGAGCTGGCGTCGGCGCTGGGCGGATATGCGGCGGAGAAATTCGTGTTCGGCGATGTAACGACCGGCCCGCATGATGACCTGAAAAAGGCCACAGATGTTGCCCGCAGTTTGGTCATGCGCTTCGGCATGTCAGACGCCGTGGGGCCAGTGGCGCTCGGCGAGCGCGAGGAAATGGTGTTCCTGGGCCGCGAACTTACGACCGAACGCAATTATTCGGAGCAGACCGCGGAATTGATTGACCGCGAGATCAAGCGCCTCATGGAGGATGCGCGTCAGACCGCAACCGAGATCGTCAAGCGCCGCCGCGATCGGCTGGATGCGATTGCCGCCGTGCTCATGGAAAAAGAGACCATTGAGCACGAGCAATTTGATACAATCGTGAAAGAAAACGGCGAAAAAAAGAAATAGCCGCTCTGTCAAACATCGAATGTTTGACAGATACGGGCGTGTAGCTCAGTCGGTTAGAGCACGGCTCTTATAAAGCCGGGGTCCTTGGTTCGAATCCAAGCACGCCCATCGCGTTATATTCAGTGCGCCGGATTGAC
>MHQR01000017.1:0-1693 GCA_001820725.1 Candidatus Sungbacteria bacterium RIFCSPLOWO2_01_FULL_54_21
AAAATGGGCGGCGCTATCGCCGAGACCGCGCTGACGTTTGGCAAGAAACTTGCGGGGATCGGGCTTGGGTTGGGTACCGGGTTTGCCGCGCGCTGGGCTCTGCCGGCTGCGGGGAAATTGGCAACGGGCGCGGCAAAGTGGATCAACGAGCGGCCGTTGGCGCGTTCTGTCTTTGGCAGAGGACTCCCCGGCTATGGACTGCGCAGGATCGCGAAGGCCAGCAGACAGCAGATCATAGACGCGCAGGCGCGGATCAATAGCGAGGGGATGACATCATTGGAGATCCAGCAGGCCATCGCGTCTGGACGGTTCAAGAACCAGGTGGATGTCGCCGCGGCCGTTAGCGTGCTCCGGAGCCGAGGCGATCTGGACCGGCAAGGCGATGTGCAGGGATATACCGAACACTTGCGCCCCGCGGCCACCACCCTGCGCAATCTCAATCTTGATTTTATCCCTCTCGTGCGCGCCAATCCCGTCATCGCGGAGCAGGCGGACTTTGATCAAAAAGAATTTGACCTTGATCCGACAAAGGACAGCGAGATTAATAAGGCACTGAAGGAGATTGCGCCCGATAAGGATATTGCAAAAGCGACTGATGCGCACAAAGCAACAGCGCGGCAGACGGCGATAGAACGGCTCGCGTGGCGCCGCCTGCGGCCGCAGGATGTGGACACGATGGACTTGAGTATTCTGAAAGACGATCATAATAAATACCGGTTCCTTGAGATGGCAAGCGGCGAGCATCTCTCCAAACTTGGACGCCGCGACACGAACAGCGCCCGGAGCGTCCAGGAATTTCTTGAACAAGAGAAGAACAAGCCGCTGTGGGAATCCTTTAGCGATGCGAAGAAGAAATACTTCAGGGGAGGAGCATCTACGTCAATCGGCATTTGGAAAGTGCCGGCGTACGCGGCAAAAGATAACAAAGGCGACACAGGAGGAGACGATGACGGATCATCTTCAACATAGTCATTACTATCCGATACCCATACTTCAATGAGGACATACACAAAACAAGAATTGGAGGAGCGATATGAGAAACTGCCTGATGAGCTCAAGGACGCTATTTTCAGTACGGAGATAGCGGACAAGATCTTTGAGACGGGAAAAAAGAACGGACTTACGGTGGAGAAAATTGGGTTTCTGGCGGAAGAAACAGGGCGAGTTATTCTCGGCCTCACGCGTTCCAACGAATTTGTCGGGCTTCTAGCCGAGCGGTTGGGCTCGACTACCGATGCCGCGCAGAAAATTGCATCCGACATCAATCACGCCGTGTTCTTCCCTTTGCGGGAAGTTCTCAAGCAAACGCATCAGGTAGATGTAGGGGAGGCGGCGCGTCCCGCTCCCGACGTTGCCCGCCCTTTGGTCGCACGTTCCAATACACCAGCTCCCGTCAGACCAATCCCCATGCCGCCGAGCGAAAAGGCAACGTTGGCAGCGGAACGGCCGGAACGCAAAGAGATTCCTTTGGTCGGGATCGGAGAGGATATCAAGATTCCTTCCGTGCCGCCGTCAAATTTCCTTACCCGCGAAGAAGTGGAAAAGATGGTTGCAGAGAAAGGGCCACTGCCTGCGGTGAGTCCAGCGTCGCCTCCGCCCGCCTCTGCGTCAAAAGGATCTCCCATAGATCTGCGAAAGAAGCAGGAACCCATAGAGGGAACACCTGTGCGGACTGCACTATCGGCTGGCGCCG
>MHQR01000017.1:1707-25549 GCA_001820725.1 Candidatus Sungbacteria bacterium RIFCSPLOWO2_01_FULL_54_21
GCAGGCAATGGCGACGGGACGCGGGAGCAGGGGGCGACGGACACGAGTTCCATGCGCTCAACGACGCGCAACATCGGTAGCGGGAACGCCCAATCCCCAGCATATCCACAGCCCATTGGAAGCAATGCTTCCAATGCTCCGGCACAGCCGGAAAAACCACCCCTTCTGCCGCCCCCGCGCCCCCCAGCGCCGCCTGTCGTCAGAAGCATCCCACTCAATATTCCGCCGTCCAAGATTCCGCCTATTGATTTGCGCCCGTTGGGAGCAGTGCTTCCAACGCCCGTCAAGCCCATTGGAGGCACCACCTACATTGGAAACGATGCTCCCAATGTTCCAAAGACAAAACCATGGAACGGGAGTGATCCATACAGAGAGCCCGTTGAATAACCCGCGAGTGCTGTGAAGCAATTCCAAGTGCCACAATTCATTACCATTGAGGACAAGGTGATCGGCCCGTTCACGATCAAGCAGTTTTTGTACATCGCGGCGGGTATAGGACTGATCCTAGCCGCATACTCGTTTCTGCAGACATTCCTCTTTTTTCTGGTCGCGATTCTGGCCGGCACACTCGCCGGATCGCTCGCGTTCCTGAAAGTGAACGAACAGCCATTCCCGCTCCTCCTGAAAAACGCTATCCTGTACCTGATGCGCCCGCGCCTCTACCTATGGCGGCAGGAAGCGCCAAAACCCGCGTCCCGAAAAGGAGCCGTGAAAAGACACGAGACGCCGGTCAAAGCCATCCCCAAACTCTCCGCGTCAAAACTCGTGGACTTGGCATGGAGCTTGGATATAGAAAAAAAGCTAAGAGAGTGAACGAGCTTGTAGGAATTAGCTTGTAGGCGGTAGGAACTCTACGCGCTACAAGCTACAAGCTACAAGCTACAAGCTACAAGCTACAAGCTATGCCAACCAGCGCATCAGCCCAACAATTTCTCGCCGTGGACGCGATTCGTGAAGACGTCATTGTCCTCAAGGACGGCTCTTTGCGCGTGGTGCTGATGTGCTCGTCATTCAACTTCGCGCTGAAATCGAGCGACGAGCAGGACGCGGTCATTTTCCAATACCAGAATTTCCTCAACGCGCTGGACTTCCCACTCCAGTTCGTGGTCCACTCCCGCCGCCTCAACATCGAGCCGTATCTGGAATCGCTGGCCGAGCGCCAGCGCGAGGAGGAATCCGAACTTTTGCGCATCCAGATCAGCGAATATATAGAATTTATCAAGACGTTCGTCGCGGCGACCAATATTATGTCCAAGACATTCTATGTGGTCGTGCCGTTCACGCCAGTGTCCCTCCGCAAGCAGGGGATTGCCTCAAAAACGCTCGCGCTCTTCGGTATTGGCAGAACCGACGAGGCGATGGACGCCAGGATTTTTGAGGAACGCAAGCGCCAACTCTGGCAAAGGGCAGGCACCGTCGTGGAAGGACTTCAGCGTTTTGGCATTCGCTCGGTGCCGCTCAACACCGAAGAACTGATTGAATTGTTTTACGGACTGTACAATCCAACGGAATTTGAAAAAATAGTCGCGCCCACAGAGAGTTAAAGCGCGTTCCAGACTAAGTCTGGCCGGTTTTCAGACTTAGTCTGGAACGCACGATACCACACACACTTATGGCACTCTTCGGTACAAAAAAAGAGAGCATAGACGAAGAAATCCTCTCGGTATTCCCCGAGGAGATTTATCGGAGCGGCGAGCTGGCGCTCAAAGACATATTGACGCCGTCGGCGCTTGAAGTGCGTCCCACCTTTGTGCGCCTCGGCGCCAAGCTCGCGCGCACGATTTTTGTGTTCTCATACCCGCGGTATCTGCACACCAACTGGTTCAGTCCTGTGGTCAATATTGACAAGATTTTTGACATCGCGATGTACGTCAACCCCGTGGATACGGCGTCTATGCTCCGCACCCTGCGTAGAAAAGTGGCGCAGGTGCAGTCGCAGATCACCATCCGCGAGGAAAAGGGCTTGGTCCGCGACCCCATACTTGATACCGCGTACCGCGACCTGGAGGAATTGCGCGACAAACTCCAGCAAGCGCAGGAGCGGCTCTTTTATTTCGGCCTCTACATCACGATCTACGCGATGAGCGAGGAAGAGCTCAATAAAATAGAGACAGAGATTAAATCAATCCTGGAAGCGCGTCTCGTCTACACCAAGCCCGCGCTGTTCCAACAGCAGGAAGGATTTCAGACCGTGCTTCCCCTCAACACCGACAAGCTGAAAATCAACACCTATCTCAACTCTTCGCCCATTTCCTCCACGTTTCCCTTTATTTCTTATGACCTTACCTCCAACAAAGGCATCCTCTACGGCATCAACCGCCACAACAACAGCTTGGTGCTCTTTGACCGTTTCTCGCTACCGAATGCCAACGCCGCGATCTTTGGCACTTCGGGCGCGGGCAAAAGTTATCTAGTGAAACTCGAGGTACTGCGTTCCTTGATGTGGGGCACGGACGTCATCATCATTGACCCCGAGCGCGAATACGAATACCTGTCGCAGGCCGTCGGCGGGTCATATGTCAACATCTCGCTCACATCAAAAAATCATATTAATCCCTTTGATCTGCCTGTCCCCCGCGAAGACGAAAGTCCTGCCGATGTTCTGCGTTCCAACATCGTCAATCTCATCGGATTGTTTCGTCTGATGCTCGGCGGCCTCACACCGGAAGAAGACGCTATCTTGGATGCGGCGGTGAGCGAGACATACGCGTCGCGCGACATCACGCCGGAATCAGATTTTTCAAAAGTGACGCCGCCCACGCTTTCCGATCTAGAGCTCGTGCTCGCGTCCACCGCAGGCGGAGAGGGGATTGCCATGCGCCTTAAGAAATATACGTCGGGAACCTGGGCCGGATTTATCAACCAGCAGACGAATATAGAAATGAAAAGCCGGCTGGTGGCCTTTTCCGTGCGCGATATGGAAGACGAATTGCGTCCCATCGGCATCTTCCTGATTCTGCGCTACATCTGGAACGTGGTGCGGACTAATTTGAAAAAACGCCTGCTCATTGTGGATGAGGCGTGGTGGCTGATCAAAAACGAGGATGGCGCGTCATTTCTCTTCGGTATCGCCAAGCGCTCGCGCAAATACTATCTCGGCCTTTCCACGATCACGCAGGATGTGGGCGACTTCCTCAATTCGCCGTACGGCAAGGCAATCATTACTAATTCCTCTTTGCAGATTCTCCTCAAGCAATCACCCGCAACGATTGACTTGGTGGTGCAGACCTTCAACCTCACCGAAGAGGAGCGATTTCTTCTGCTTGAATCCGATCGGGGGGAGGGTATCTTTTTTGCCGGACTCAAACACGCGGCCATTAAAGTGATTGCGTCGTATACTGAAGACCAGATTATCACGTCCGATCCCGCCCAACTCCTACTCATCCGGCAGGCAAAAGCGGATCTGAAGAAAGGCAACACCGACATTTCCACGCCATGACCATGAAATACCTCTCTTTCTTTTTCCTTTTCGGACTGCTGGCTTGGGGCACAGCAGGAGCGCAGGCCTTGCCCGCGCCCGTGTCGCTGATTGCGTCTCCCCCGGCGCCCTCGCCTGGAGAAAAAATAACCGTAACCGCGGCAACGCCTTCGTTTGACCGCCACACGGCGTATTTTTCGTGGACGATAGATGGCAGACATCGGCCGGATTTGTCCGGCGCCGGAAAAGGGACGATCGAGCTGACGGCAGGCAACATCGGCAGTTCCCAGCGTGTTGCCGTATCCGTATCGCGCAAAAGCGCGGCCGCTGGCCTGGCGGGAGGAGAGGCGGCGCTCACTATTCGTGTCGTTGACCTGACGCTCACGTATGTTGCCGAAACGCTTGTGCCGGTCTGGTATCGCGGCAAGGCATTGCCCGTACCCGATGCGGTTGTCGGCGTGGTGGCAATTCCCGAATTCGTCATAGACGGGAGACGCATTCCCCCCGAACGCCTCATCTACCGATGGGGCCTAGACGACGAACAGAACGCTTTGTCGGGCATCGGCGAGCAGGTGTTCCGCGTCCGCACATCGGACCTCCCCGGCACGTCTCACGAAGTAAAGGTGCGCGTGGAAGACGAAGACGGAAAGGTGCGTAGAGAAGGTATCTTCTATATCGTGCCTTACGCGCCCGTACTTACGATCTATAGCAGCTCTCCGTTGGGTGGCGTAGAGTTTCGCACGGCCCAGCGATTTACCGGCGGCCGCGGTTTGTTTGATTTCCTCGCAGAGCCGTTTTTCTTTCCCGTTGCCGCCCGGCGCGATCTTGTGTGGCAGTGGCAGATTGACGGCCAGCCCTTTGCTGGAAACACGGGCGCGCCGCACCTTATCACGATAGACACCGGCGGCTACCCGCAGGGACCGCTTTCTGTTACTGCTTCAGCGCACATTCCCAATTCTTTTCTTTCGCACGCGTCGGCGATACTCGCTTTCTTTCTCCAATGAAAAAAACATTTAAGATCCCTACGATCGTCCTTGTGGTGCTAACTCCTGCCGCGGCGTTCGCCCAAGACACTATCACCGGCCTTGAGTTTCTCGGGCTGAAGGCAGACGCCAAGATCGGCGATATTATCGCGCAGATCTATATCTTCGGCGTCGGCTTTGTCGCGCTCTCCGCGCTTATCATATTCACCATCGGCGGCGTGATGTATATATTTGCGGGGGATAAAGATCCCGGCAAAGCAAAGGAGATGATGAGAAACGCGTTTTGGGGCCTGGTGCTCGCCCTTACCTCATGGCTCATCCTCTACACCATCAACCCGGAACTCGTGAAGAATATAGGGAATTTGAAACTGCAGACGATACAAACATCTACTGATAGCCAATCAGCTACGGGTACAGCCGCACAAGGTGCGATATGTGTATTACAATTAAATGCCCCTATAACTCAAACATGCGCATCACCGCTTCGGTGTGTTGTTGAAAATATAGGTCGTAATTGTTTTGAGGCACCGACTGGCACGAGCCAGTTAACAACATGCCAGAAAGCCGAAAGAATGTGTGATGCTCCGGCACCGCCACCCGTACAAGGAACATTCAGGTGCAGACTGTCTGGGTCGGATACATGCGTAGTGGGGAGTGCTTTCAATAATTCTACATGCGGTAATACATGCCCAGGTTTGTGTGTTTCTGTCTCTAGTGCGGAAAGTACCATATGTAACAGATAATGTGTAAGCTTACTAAGAAATCGTTTTATCACTTGAAAGCCAGCAGTTGGAATACAGAAAGAAAAGCACCGTATAAGGACGGAACCCTATGAAGCGCTTCTCCCTAGAAATACACCTTAATTGTACGCGGATACAGGAGTATTATTAAGGACACCACTCATGACCCCATCCCGCACAAAACGCACTATCTTTATCCTTCTCGGCATCGTGGCGCTGGGTGTTTTGCTGTACCTTGCGTATCGCGCTTTGCAACCAACGACGCCAGCGTCTGACGAGGGCGGACGGACCATTGTTGGCGGGTCTTTGCCTTCTCCGGCTATTCCGCAGACGCCCGCAGGAAGCGATACGGAAGGCGCCACGCCTTTGCCGGATTTGCCGAGTATTGCGGAGGATCGGCTGGTACGGCTCACCGATTACCCCGTCGTGTCTCCCGTGCTAAACAAGGATGAGACGCGTGTGCTGTTCTATAAAAAATCGGGCGGCGATTTATTCGCGTCCGACTTCACGGGTAAAATACAAGAGAAACAGACCAACCTCACGATCATCGGTCTTATTGAGGCGATATGGCAACGCGGCGGCTCTCGCGGCATGGTGCGCTATACAGACGGAGCTGTCGTAAAAGCGTTCCTCCAGATCGGGACATCCACGATCGCCGTGCTACCACAGGGGATTACCAGCGCTTCGTGGTCGCCGGATGGCTCCGCACTTGCCTACACTATACCCCGTGACGGCCAGCTTGAACTCGTCGTCACCGATGCTACGGGCAAGAGTCCGCGCACGCTATCCAGTACCCCTCTTGCCGACGCGTCAATGGTGTGGATAACCGCAGATCTTTTCGCCTTTGCCACTGCGCCGTCCGCAACGGCAGAGGGATATTTCTTCGCTTTTTCCCGCAGGGACGGATCACTGGTCAAAACATTCGGCCCCCAGCGCGGCCTCATGGGATTGTGGTCTCCGGATGGCGCCACGGCCCTGGCCTCGGGCATCCCTGCAGGCGCGCGGGAAACGGGACTCACGCTCTATGACCGGCAGAAAAAAGAATCCTCTTCACTCGCACTTTCGACGCTTGCTGAAAAGTGTGTCTGGTCAGATGTTGCCTCGCTCTTTTGCGCCGTGCCAAAAGAGATACCGCCCGGCACGCCATTGCCCGACGCATATTTGAGCGGCGTATTCAATCCCTCGGACCGTATTGTTAGTATTGACCGCGCCACGCGTGCCGTCACCCCCATCTTTGATGAAGGTGATTTTGACATGGCAAACATTCTGGCCACCAAAGATAAAAAGCGTCTATTTTTTGTGAGTAGGCGAGACGGCACGCTGTGGACGCTGAAGTTACCATGACTATGCCGATAACCATGACACTGACGAGAATAAAGTTGTCATGGTTATAGTCATCGTCAGGGGAAGGGTTTTATCACTACCCTCCGCTCTTCGTCCTGGCCAATGGATTCGGTCGTGATATCCGGATACTCCTCGAGGAGGAGATGTACGACGCGTCGCTCGAACGATGACATGGGATTCAAGGGCACTGGCCTGCGGTAAAGCCGTACCTCTTTGGCCGCGGATTTCACGTCTTGTTTCAAGTCCTCCATGCGGCGCATGCGGTAATCATTAAGGTCCAAACTGAAGCGCTGTTCTACACCAAATTTTTTTTGCACGATTTTGCGCAGGATGTGCTCGAGCGCGGCAAGATTGGCGCCGTGTTCTCCGATCAACATCCGGGCGTCTCCGCGTATATGTACCGCAATACGGCTCGTCGTGCCCTGATACGCCGTGATTTCCGTGACAGCGTCGCCAAACCCTAATCGATCGAATACTTCCCTTACTTCGTGGGTGATTGCTTCCATATCGGCCATAGCGTGATGCGTTTACCTACAATAATTTCCTGCACGATACCAAGGGTGTTGAGCGTTGTCCAGTAAAGCGTAAGAGCAGATGGAAGCGAATATGACCAAAAAAGAATGAGGAGAGGAAACAGATATGTGGTCTGCCATTGTAGCGCTTTGGCGAAATCACCCGTACCCGCTTGCGGAACACTTGAAGCGGCGCTTCCCGCGGGAGCGGCGGCAAGTTTGGTTTGCAAGAACTGCGTTATCGCCGCCGCAACACCCATATATATACTGCCCTGCGAGAGATCGAGCACGCCAAAACTAATAGGATGCAGCGCCCCGGGGTTGCTGACAAACGAATAGAGATATGCCAAGGACGCGGGGTCAAACCCGTGGCGAAATACCTGGAGCATGGCGATAAGGATGGGGAGCTGGATAAGGAGCACGAGGCATCCGGAGAGTGGATTGATCCTGTGGGTGGCATACAGATCCATCATCGCCTTGCCCTGTCCCTCGCGGTCGCCTTTATATTTCTCTTGGATGCGTGAAAGTTCCGGTTGCACTACCGCGAGCCGCTGTTGTGCGCGCTGTCCTTTTATGAGGAGTGGCGTGAGGATGAGGCGAATGACGGCCGTGAGCGCTATAATCGCAACGCCTAAATCCTGGCCCGGCAGGATGGTATAGAAAAAAACCAGCGCGTTGAACAAAGGACGCCACAAAAATTCGGTATAGAGAAACATGAATGGATTCATCGTACCGCTGCAGATATTGCCTTTATGTTTGTCGCACGGCACGCGAGACACTGTCTCGCGGGGACATTTGAAACAGGGTTTCAAATTCCCTATCGTACCGCGCGCTCAACGCCGCGCAACTCCGGCACTGGATCATATCCTCCCGCGTGCCATGGATGACAGCGCGCGATCCTCCCAAGAGATACCACTATACCGCGCAAAAGTCCATATTGACGGACTGCCGCCGCCGCGTACGCTGAACACGAAGGGAAAAATCGACACGCGGCAGAAAATCCAGACGGCAGAAGCGGCCGCACGATACTCCCCAATATACCGTGCTCCAAGGAAAACACGCACCGGTATAGCCAGATCACGCCGAGCGCCAGGCCGACGCTACTGTTTCCCAAGACGAGCGATAAGTTCTTCAAGCGCTTCATAGAATGCCTTGCGCGTTGCCGCCGAGGCCTCGCGGCGGCAGGTTATAGCAATATCGCGCGGGGGAGCGAGCGCTCCAGCGTGTACGCGCATGAATTCGCGCATGCGCCGGCGCAGACGGTTGCGTACCGTGGCGCGCTTGTCGACCGTGCGGGGCACAATCAAAGCGAATCTCTGCCCTTTTGTGCCGTTGGCCCGCCACGCGACGGAAAAAAGAGGATGAGACAGCCGCCGGCCACGCTGGAGCACGAGATCCAGATCAGCTCCCCTTCCCAATCTACCCGACGACTTCATGCCCGCCTTCCTGCTGACGACGCGGAGACCGCCAACCGCTTGCGGCCTTTTACTCGGCGACGCGCCAGCACGGCGCGGCCGGTGGGGCTTGCCATGCGCTTTAAAAAGCCGTGCGTATTTCTGCGCTTCTTTTTTGATGGATGATATGTGAAAGACATAATATTAGCTATACACAGGTAATCAACATGCTATCCACAGTGCAAAGCTATAGCACCCGGATACGGATAGTGTATAATAATAATCACTTATTGTCTAAGTTCTGATGAGGGTATGGAGAAACACGAACTGTGGCAGGCAGTGCTCTCGAAAATCGAGCCCGCCCTCTCCCGCCCGAACTTCCTCACGTGGTTTCAGGGCACCGGTGTTATGGATCTGGCGGGTGGCACCGCGACCATCTGCGTGCCGAACGGTTTTGTGCGTGAATGGCTCCAGCAGAAGTATCACAAGTCCCTACTCCACGCAATGCGGGAGATTGATACGGATATCAAGGAAATCGCGTACGTCATCGGCCAGCCGGAAAACACCGGTTCTATGTTCAAAGACAGATTTTTGCGCCGCAAACGCCCATCTATGCCGTCCCCGTTCATGTCGGATGACATGTCTATAAAAGAATTGTCCGTAAATCCGGAGACATCCCTCAACCCGCGTTATACGTTTGCGAATTTTATCGTCGGCTCGTTCAATGAATTATCCCACGCGGCGGCCCAATCGGTCGTCAAAAACCTCGGCACGACCTACAACCCCTTCTTTATCTACGGCGGCGTAGGACTAGGGAAGACGCATCTCATCCAGGCCATCGGCAATGAGGTACTGACGCACCACCCGTCACTCAAAGTCCGCTACGTGCCGTCGGAAAAGTACATGGGAGAGATCGTGGACGCCCTGCGAAACCAACAAATGGGAGCGTTGAAGGAAAAATACCGCGCCGTGGACCTTTTGATTATGGATGACATCCAATTCATCGCCCGCACGGAGAAGATGCAGGAGGAGTTTTTCCACACGTTCAACATCCTCTACGAGCGGAACCGCCAGATTGTCATTTCCTCCGACCGCCCGCCGCAGGCGATCGCCACGCTTGAATCCCGCCTCCGTTCACGCTTTGAGGGGGGTATGATTGCGGATGTGGGCCTCCCTGACTTTGAGACGCGTTTTACTATTCTTAAGACCAAAGCCGAGACCAAAGAGATCGCGCTTTCCGAGGACGTGCTTAAATTTATCGCCGAGAAGATAAAAAACAACATCCGCGAGCTTGAGGGCGCGCTCAATCAGCTTATTATGGCGTCCAAACTCTCGGCGGCTCCGATTGACGTGGACGCGGCCCGCAAAATCGTGGCCAGCCACGCCGCGGCTCCACGCAAGTTTCTCTCGCACAAGAAAATTTTGAAAGTGGTAGCTGATTTCTATGACATCAGTGAACGTGATTTGGTTCAGCACTCGCGCAAGAAAGACGTGGTGCGCCCGCGCCAGATCGCGATGTATCTGATGCGTGAAAACTTAAAGACCTCGTATCCGTCCATCGGCGACAAGTTCGGCGGCAGGGATCACACGACCGTCATCCATTCTTGTGAAAAAGTTGCGCAAGACCTGTTGATAAATCCCGACCTAGAAGACGAGCTGAAAGCAATCAGGGAAAGAATCCTCATAGTGTAGACATCCTTTCCTCCGGATTTCCCCAGTATTTCTTCCACTTTCCCAAAAGTAAACCACAGAAACAAAAGAGTTTGATTGTTTGATAGCTAACGCAGATATCGCTTTCCACACTGCAGAAAAATCTATACCATAAGGACCCTAATAACAATAATAATAAAGTATAGTTATATTATCTATTACTATTATGAAATTCTCCTGTACAAAATCGGATTTGGAACGCGCATCAGTCATTGCCGAACGGTTTACCGGCAAGCAGACCGCATTGCCAATTTTAGGGCACGTCCTTCTAGCGGCACAAGGGAACGTGCTTACCCTGACCGCGACCAATCTTGAACACGCCGTGGAATTGCGCGTGCCAGCGCGCGTCACCAAAGAGGGGCGTGCATCCGTGCCGGCCAAAGTGTTTGCCTCTGTACTCCAATCCCTCGGTGACGGCGAGGTGTGGGGAGAAGGCGAGCGCGGCAATCTGCATCTTCGCACCAATGCGCGCGAAAGCCGCCTGAACGGGTCGGTTGTGGATGATTTTCCGCTCGTGCCGAAAGTAAAAAAAACAGCCACGTTCTCGGTGGACGCCGCATCACTCGCGCGCGCTCTGGCTCACGTCCTGCCCGCCGTGTCCGCATCGGAATTCAAGCCGGAACTTTCGGGCGTGTTCTTCCGGCCCGGGAAGCAGGAGCTGACGCTTGCTGCAACCGATACATTCCGTCTCGCTGAATCCGTTGTGCCGCTTGCGAAAAACGAGCCGGGAGCTGAATCGCCGTTTATTATGCCGCATCGGTCCGCGGCCGAGCTCTCCCGCATCCTAGACGGGGAGGACGGCATGGTGAGGATCGCGGTAGGTGACAATCAGATGTCTGCGGAAACCGGCGGAGGGCTCCTCACTTCTCGCCTCATTGAAGGCTCGTTTCCCGACTACAAAGCGATCATTCCCACGCGGTTTGCAACCTCGGCGTATCTGTCGCGCGAGGACGTGACGCGGGGCGTGCGCGCGGCAAGCATTTTCGCATCCAAACTCTCCGAGATTAACGTGCGCGTGGGACAAAAACAAATCGAGATCAAAGCGGCCAATCCTGATGTCGGCGAATACAGAACTGAATATCCGGCATCCCTCAATGGGAAAGAAATTGCCATGAGTTTCAACTGGCGGTATTTTCTCGACGGCGTAACACAGCTTGATGACGAAGAGATGTTTTTTGGGTGCAACGAGGCGTCATCGCCCGCGCTGATCCGCAATAAATCGCACGGCGCATTTACGTACGTCGTGATGCCGATACGGCTCACATAGGTTGTAGGAGATTAGCTAGTAGATTGTAGAGGCGCTCGATAGAATTCCTACCAACTACAACCTACAAGCTAATTTTCTCGTATCGTGATCTGCCGCTCGGCGGAGGCCCGATTGCCCACCGCGTCAAACGCGGTGATTTTTATGTAATGCGATCCGGGCGATAATGGAGAGGGGACGGCGAAGAGAAAGTCAGGAGACACAAAAGGGGCTGTCGTGGAGTGCACGAGCATATCATCGATGAAAAGCGATACTTCGCTCAATGCGAACGTCGCGTCCACGCGCGCCCTCACCTCCTGCAGCGTATCGAGCTTTGTATTCTTTTCATCCGGAGACACAAGTGAAATCCGCGGCGCTTTGTCCGGCGCGTGCAGGTCATCTGCGCCTTCAGGGGCGTTTGATGCGGGAAGCGGATGACTGGCGATCCACGCGTCAATGCCCGCCTGCCAATTCTTAAATTGCGGGTCGCGCGGTGGATCGGATGGCGCATCGCCTAGAGGGTTATGCTTATCTATAAGGCCCAAAATCGTGGTAATGCCCCCGAAAGTGCGCTCTTCAATGAGGGAGGAAGGCGTATCGGCGGTGGCTAGTTTTCCGGAAATCTTATCAACTTTCACGCTCGGCCCGGCGCGGTATGAGCCGCGAAAAATCGGTTTGGCGGGGGGGATCGGGTCAGGGGAGGCAAAATATTCCTGGGGCCCCACAGAGAGCGCCGCCTCCATAAATTTGTGCCAAATGGGACCCGCAACCATCACGGAAAGGCCTTTCTGATTCATAGGCGTGTTGTCGTTGTTGCCGACCCAGACACCCGTTGCCAGCGACGGCGTGTAGCCGACGGTCCACGCGTCGCGGAAGTCCTGCGTGGTGCCGGTTTTTGCGGCAACCTGACGGTTGGAAAAATAGAGCGAGCTCGCCGGACTGAATATTGGAACACGCGCCGCGTTGTCGGAAAGGATGTTATTCATGACGCGCGCGATAGTGGTGTCCAGCGCCGGAACGGAGGTGTCGCGGTACTCTTCCAGTATGGCGCCGTTGCGGTCTTCCACACGAAGCACTGCCGTTGCCGGATGGCGCACGCCCTCGGCCGCGAAAACGCCGAACGCGGAGGTCATCTCAAGGAGGGTAACTTCCGCGCCTCCCAAGACCAGCGAGAGGCCATAGCGGTTGGGGTCTTCGAGCGTCGTGATACCCATTGCCTGTGCGGTCTTCATCGCATCCTCCATACCCGCAAGATACAGCGTCTTCACGGACGGAATGTTGAGCGATTGTGCGAGCGCGTGACGCAAATCAACGGGGCCGCGGAATGAGTCATCATAATTTTGCGGGTGATAGCATTGTTTGGGGTCGGTAATCTGGGGTCCTGGCGTACCATCGGGATTACAGGCGGGGTTGAATTCTGTCGGCACGTCAAACAACACCGTCTCCGGCGTGTACCCTTTTTTAAAAGCCGTGGCATAGACAAACGGCTTGAACGCGGATCCTGGCTGGCGCTTGCGCGTCGCGACGTTTACATACGGGTCAAATTTGCATGTGACACCAGGGTTGCATCCTTCCGGCTCTGCAGTACCTAGATATTCTTTTGACCCCACCATCGCGACAATGTCGCCTGAACGCGGATCCACGGCCACGAGCGCGGCGTTATATGCCTTCACCAGATTCTTATTGTTTTCCGCTCCTTCGCGCACCAGGCGTTCTGCTTCCTGCTGGAGCGTCCAGTCAAGCGTCGTGGTGACGCGCAGGCCCCCGCGCAGGACTGTTGCCTCGCCGTATTTTTCATCCAGATATTCACGCACATATTGAATGAAATGAGGTGCGCGGATGGTCTCGCGCATGGGTACAAATACAAGTGTCGCGTGCGTGGCCGCATCCGCTTCTGCGGAGGAAATAAATCCCGCATCAGCCATGCGCTGGAGAATCCAGTCCTTGCGCTTCATCAACTCTTCTTTGTGTGAGCCGTAGGGTGAATAATACGTCGGCGCTTTCACGAGCGCGGCAATAATCGCGGATTCGGCAAGCGAGAGCGCGCCGACTTCTTTGCCGAAATAGAGGCGCGCGGCCGCCGAAATGCCGTACGCGTTGGAGCCGTAGGGAATCTGATTCAAGTACCATCCAAAAATCTCGTCTTTGGAATACTTGCGCTCAAGTAGCACCGCAAGAATCTGCTCTTTTAGTTTCCGCTGGATGGTCTTCTGGCCTCCCAGAAGAGAATTCTTGATCAATTGTTGAGTGATGGTAGATCCACCCTGCGAAAAGTCGCCCGATGAAATATTCTTGCCGATGGCGCGAAAAATGCCGCGCCAGTCCAGCCCGCCGTGGCTGTAGAAATGAATGTCTTCGGCGACCAAGGTCGCGTGCTTTACCGAGTCCGGAATGTCTGACAAATACACGACGCTCCGGCGCTCGTCTCCGTGAATTTCATACAAAAGCACTTTGTCCGTGCGGTCGTAGATCTGCGTTGATTCCTCAATATTCCGCTCTGACAGCCGTTCGGGATTGGGTAGATCGCCTACGAGCGCGTATACGGCTCCGGCTCCAGCGAGGAGCGCTATGCCCGCCACGGCGGAAATAAAAAAAGCGTTTCTGCGCCGCTTTTTGGAAATGTCCGCGAAGGGGCTCATGGTATGTGTGGCGAGGCGGGTGTAGCACTGCCGTGGGAGCGGGCGAGCGCGGCTTCCTTAAAGTGAGCCGTCTCTTCCAATAGCACATCCCTGAAGCGGGGGACATGGGTATCTAAAAAGGCCTTTTTGTCGGCATCGGACGCGGATGTCTCAAACAACCGCAAAAACTCCCCCATCTGCTCTTCTGACAATTCCGTTTCCAAGCGGCGTATCACCGCCACCATGATCGCCTCGCCCGCGCGCTCAAAAAACTGCTCCCATTTTTCGGGATTGTGTTCTAAGCCGAAGCGCTTCAGAATATCAAGATTAAATCCCCCCGGAAGATCCATAAGCGTATGAAAACAACTTGTCAATAATGCCTTAGATAATGAGGTGCAGACGGCGGAGGTCTTCCTCGGTCCATCGGATGCTTTGCAGGACTTGACGGATGGCCTTTGGGTTGAAGGTATCATGTTGGCCATGGTACACAAGAAGCACTCGGCGACCATCCGAGTGCTGGTAGATATGATGAGAGCCGCGGGTCTTTCTTCGGCGGAAGCCGTCATGTTCCACTGCGCGTACCCAGTTGGCAGCCGTGAGGTTACGAAGGGGAACGATATCCATGCTTAGAGAACAATACTGAGCGTGATAGGCGCCTGTCGGAGGACTCGCGGATCTTCTTCCGGAATCGGCTCGCCGTCCTCGGTTAAGGTCTCCATCCAAAGCTCTGCTGCTTCATGGATGTTCTTGAGCGCTTCTTCATAGGTATGGCCCCACGAGTAGCAGCCCGGTAGGGCCGGGATTTCGGCGTGATAGCGGTCATCGTCTTGCTCAATGGTCACCTGGTACACAAATGTCTTGCCCATAACCGGTCTCCGAATGGGAATGGTGCGGGTGTGAGACATACATACATAGCGTATCAGGTATACTGCATTTGTCAATGAGGGCGCGCGCAATACCGGCGGCTATTTTTACGCGGCGATACCCTCGGTAATGCCGCCGATGATGCCTTGATCCTTTGTCGCCTTGTATGTCTTCTCAAACTGCGCAAGCGCGGCGCTGTCTTTCCTCGGCACGCCGTTGGCATCCAGTGTCCAACCCAGCAAAGAGTATTTCAAAATTTGTCCGAGTGTCCATAGTCCGCCCACCGCCCCGACTCCCGCAACCTGTCCAAAAGTCGCCAAAGCCCCGCTTGCCGCTGTGCGCTCCCGCTTGGGTTCCCAGCGCACCAATCCCTTTTCCTGTTCTGCTTCTTCGCGCTCAACCTCTTCTCCTTTCTGTTCAAAAAAATGCGTGAAAAAGTCCCAAAAACTCTCGTCCTTCAGAGTCCATTCCCCTGTCTCCGGATCCTGCGCCATATCAATCGTCTCTCCCGTCCGCTCTCTCCGTCGCTGTTCTTCATAGCGCATAACCTCTGCGCCCTTTTTTTCAACATCGCTCATCCCCCAGCCGTCTCCTTCGGGATCGGGTCGCATGTTTATTGTCTCTGCCATACATACCTTTCTACATCAAAATAAATGAGCGGTCAACCTGGTGGCTGACCGCTCGTTCTGCATTGGCGCGAAAGAATGTTACAAACAAACCTTTTCTTTCGCGGCAAGATCACGGCTGTATCGCTCGTGGTCTTCCAGCGCTTTTGGATTTGGAACTTTCCTTTTCTTCCCCGACGCATCATCTATCTCAATGGTCGGTTGTATGTCCTGCAACGCTTTTTTCAGAGCGCCGATCTGTACGTCGCAGATCTGGCGTCTCGTGGCTTTCCGCGCCTTGTTCGCCTCGTCAAGCGCAGTGGTATCCACCACGCTTTTGTTGACGAAGTTTCCGGCAGAGAGCCCGATTGGCGCAAGGATGTACGCTCTCGTGGCCGGAATCAGGCAGAGACCGATAACACCAAGTATTCCAAACATAAGGCCTACCTGTGTGTTTATTTTCAGCCCCGGCAGCCATGTGATCGGCAGGTTGTACGCCTTGGAAGTTACGAGATAACCAAGGAGCACAAACAGGAATACTCCAACCACCCATGCCTGGGTGTACACGCCTACGAGCATGAACGCTAGGGTAATAAAGAGCTGAAAAGATATCCCCAGCATCACGTACGCCCCAATACCCTTTCGAATGCGGGTAAGTCGCTGTTTTGTCCTTTGCGGCAATGGGCTTATCGCGATGAGTGCCCCCATCGCGATGCCACCAAGGTGACGCCCAAGAAGTGCGATCCACGCGGACAGAACGGTAGTGATGAACATAACCGTTTGTCCCACGGCGGCATCGCTTCCTCGCGAAAGAGCAAAGCCGTACAGGAGTCCGACGACCCACAATAGCGCCGCGAGAAACAATCCCCGCATCACTATACGGACCCATCGGTTGGCGGCTATCTCATCTCTCCATACGCGCGGGATACCGTGCCTGAGAAGGTTCCATGTGAGGTCAAGGAAGGGTGTACCGTACCACGCATATCCGGTAGCAAAGACGATCCAAAATAACCACAGCATATCTACTCTCCCTTTACTTTTGGCTGTAGCCAACAAAGATAGCGCCCAGGACGACGAGGAGTGTCGCGATCAATGCCCACATATAATCAGGCATCATGCGTCGCACTGCGTCGCGGCGGGCGATACTTGCGATATTGCGGACCCTTAAAGAAACTGCTTTCTCTCGCATCCACTGGCGCACCTCGCTGTGGACAGGGGATGAAAGGCCGCTCCTCATCTTTTGGCCTACCCGGGAGAGAAGATTTCGTATCCGTCTGTTTCTCCTCTCTGTTCGAAGGTTTGCCGTACGCTGTTCCCGCCTCTCTTTCTGTCGCAGTATGTCTTGCTTGCGGGCGAACCAGCGCAACATCTTGTTTCGCAAGTCGACAGGAAGGTCTGCAAGATTTTGGATCTCTTCCTGGGAAAGAGCATCCACTATCTCGCGATCTTTTTCTGATATATCGAGATACCACCTCGTGAAGTCCGCGTCCGCTTTCGCTTGCTCTTTTTGTTCCGCCGCTTCCCGCATCTCTTCTAAGATCCGCAGGCGTTCCGCTTCGTCGTCTATCTCTGTGAGGCGCTGAAGCTCATCGGTAGAAAGGGTATCAAGGAAAGCGCGGGATTCATCCACGAGTCCCCGGCGCCATGTGAGGAAATCGACATTTACTTTGCGTTGTTGTCTCGACTGTCTTCTGGGCATACTTACCTCCGTGGCAGTTTCGAGAGGATAGATGATCCACCGGTAGGACCCGCACCTTTCTTCGGGAGCTTTGCAAGGATGGTCTTCCCGCCGTCTCCCTGTTTTTGGTGAGATGGTGCTCCGCCAGTCGCACCGCCGCTATTCAGTTTAATTCCTCTTCTGGTGGTTCCCTGCCCTTTTACTGCCCGCACTAGTTCTCTGGGAAGAATTTCCGCGACGTCAATCCCATACGCAGCGAATCGTCCCATAATCGTGCGCTTATCCATCTCTGGGATCGCTCCCAAAGCGGAAGAAAGCACAGCAGCTATAGTATCGGGATTTTTCTCAATCAATCTCCTTAATTGGGGGATCGCGATAAGAGCGCCGATGAAATCTTCCATCTTCGCCTCCACGGTTGGTTTTGCAGCGTTCAGAAACGCATCAAGGACTTTGTCGTGCCAAGACATAGCGAGACACCTCGGTGTAGGGGTTGTATTTGCGCTAAGTTGTCAAGCAACTATCATAACACAATTATACACTATTATATATCAAAAGTCAATATCATGGGGGAGGATGGCGAGAGGCGCGCTGCTCTGCGTTTTGGAGGCAATTGCGCGGGAGCGCGTGGCTTGGACGAGGCACACGGTTGACGCACGGCTTTCTCCGGCGTATCATTGTCTTGTGAAAACCTATACCTATCGCGTTATTATTGAACCAGACGAACGAAATACTTTTCATGCATATGTGCCGGCATTGCCCGGATGTCATACGTGGGGCGAGACGCTTGAAAAAGCGCGGACGAATATCCGGGATGCTCTGGATGCGTATGTGCGCAGTATGATTGCTGACGGCGTTGATGTTCCCGTCGGCTTATCATAAATCGTATATGGAGCAACTGCGTTATACTATTTTATTTCAAGAGGAGCCGGAAGGCGGGTTTACGGTGACCGTGCCTGCGTTGCCCGGGTGCATCACCTATGGCGAAAATTTTGATGAGGCAAAAGCGATGGCAGTGGACGCCATCACGGCGTATCTTGGAAGCTTGCAAAAACACCACGAGCCGATTCCTCGAGACGCCGCGACCATGATCGCGTCCGTCAGCGTCAGAAAGCCGTCGCGGCGGCCACGCGCGCTCGCGCATGCCTAGGACACCTTCGCTCACACCGCGCAAGGTGATCGCCGCACTAAAGCGGCATGGCTTCATGTTGGATCATACGACCGGAAGCCATTTTGTTTTCTATCATCCAGAAACAAAACGCAGAACAATGGTTGCATACCATTCGAAAGAATTGCCCCGCGGCACGCTCATGGCGATTCTGAAGCAGGCGGGACTGTCTCTTGAAGATCTGCTATAAGGAAAGTTTTCGGTTGACTTTTGGATTTTTGTGATATAGTATCTGTTGCATGGATACCCTCACGATTCCCAAAAAACTCACGAAACATGGCGATCTTGTGGTAATTCCACGACGCGAATACGAGGAGTTTTCTCACTGGAAAAAGGCGGCGAAAGTCCGTACGGATGAGCAGTGGTTTTGGATGCCGGAGTGGCAAAGGAAAGAACGTGAGGCGGACGAAGATATTCGCGCGGGAAGAATTATCGGGCCATTCTCCGATCACAAGAAATTTCTTGCCGCGCTCAAAAGTAAAAAGAAATGAGGTTGCTATCTACTGCGTCGTTTCAGAGGGATTGTACTGGTTTACCTCCGACGGCTCATCGGGCGCTTGGAAAAGCGCTCGCGTTTTTATCATCAAATCTTCGGCATCCGTCTCTGCGGGCACAGAAACTATCTGGTACCGGAATATGGTACGCACGTCTCAACCGCGGTTATCGCTTCACATCCCAGTTTGAGAGCGATGGCATTGTACTGCGCCGCGTCGGTACGCATGATATACTCGCTGTAGAGCGACGAAGAAAGTAACAGGAGTGGCTACTATGAAAATATCTCATACGTCAGAACTTTTAACCCGCGCGGTGGAGGAGGTGATTGTGCGGGAGCATTTGGAAGAAGTGATAGCTTCCGGGAATAAATTGCGCGTGAAATTCGGCATTGATCCCACAGCGCCTGACATCCATCTAGGACACACGGTGCCTCTGCGAAAATTGCGCGCATTTCAGGACGCGGGGCATCAAGCGGTGCTCATCATTGGCGATTTTACCGCGACTGTGGGCGATCCTTCGGGCAGAGACGACGCGCGCAAGCCCCTCTCCGAAGAGGACATACAAACGAATCTCAAAGAATACCTGTCGCAGGCCGGAAAAGTGATTGACCTGGAAAAAACGGAAGTCCGCTACAACAGCGAGTGGTACAAAAAAATGGGCGTGGCGTTTCTGTATGATTTGCTGGCAAAAGTAACGGTACAGCGCGCGCTCGAGCGGGATGATTTCCAGAAACGCATCGCCGAAGGGCGCGACATCACCGTGCTTGAAATGATCTATCCTTTGCTCCAGGGCTATGACTCGGTGGCTGTCGCGGCGGACGTGGAGCTGGGCGGCACGGACCAGAAATTCAATCTCCTGACCGGCCGCAAAATTCAGCGGCGGTTCGGACAGCCGCAACAGGATGTGATGACGACGTGGCTGATGGAAGGCACGGACGGCGGCAGAAAAATGAGCAAGTCGCTGGGTAACTATATCGGCCTGCGCGAGTCCGCAGGGGAGATGTTCGGGAAAATTATGTCCATTCCGGACAACCTGATCGTGAAGTACTTCATCGCGCTTACGGATGTTCCGATGAGCGAGATTGAGGCAATGGAAAAAGATATAGCATCTGGAACCATGAA
This sequence comes from Candidatus Sungbacteria bacterium RIFCSPLOWO2_01_FULL_54_21, assembly GCA_001820725.1. Taxonomy (GTDB): domain Bacteria; phylum Patescibacteriota; class Minisyncoccia; order Sungbacterales; family HO2-52-23; genus WO2-54-10. The sequence goes on from MHQR01000017.1 coordinate 21,598, forward strand.
TCCGCGCGATGCGAAGATGGCGCTCGGCGAGCGCATTGCCGCCGCATACCACGGCGAGGACGAAGCGCGCCAGGCGCGGGAGAGATTTGTAAAAGTGTTTTCCCAGCGTGAGATGCCTAATGAGATGCAGGAGTTTGCAATACAGGATTTGCCCCTGACGATTGTAGATGTGCTGGTACAGGCAGGGCTGGCGGCGTCCAAATCAGAAGCGCGGCGGCTGATCGAGCAGGGTGCGGTGGAGATTGACGGAAAGGAAATACGCGACCTCCGGGAGGCAATCTCCTCGCGGGACGGACAAGTGATCAAAGTAGGGAAGCGGCGGTTTCTGAAAATAAAAAGCGAATGAAAATCCCCCCGATGTCGGGGGATTTTTTCATGACTATATTTCGTCTTCTTCGTCCTCGTCGGTCAGATCCGCGTCGTCGTCATAGTCGTCGCTGTCCTCGTCATCCGCGTCCTTCTCATCTTCACCGTCCACGGCTTCAACGGGATCCAATTCGTCATGGGAGAGATACATACAGGTATAAAATATATGATGGTGTGTTATCCACTATCTGTTGAAACGTAGTCGACCTTTTTCTTTAAAGTGGCAGGTAAGCGCTACGGCGATCGCGTCAAACATGTCGTCGCGGCCGCGCATCTCCTTCGTTTCCGGCATAGTGAGCGCGAGCATTTTCCTTACCTGAAGCTTATCCGCATTGCCCTGGCCGGTGATCGTTTTTTTGATCTCGGCCGGCGTATACTCATAGACGTTAGTGCCTCCCAAAACTGCTGTCAAGAGCAAGACGCCCCGCGCTTCAGCCACTGCCATGGCGGTGCGGGCATTGGACGCAAAAAAGAGTTTTTCTATGGCCACAGCATCGGGTTTCCACTGGGCAATTAACCCGAGAAGGCCGCGGTGGAGCTCTGCCAGGCGCTCACCCGACTCCGTTGCCCGCACGGCAAGGATACCGGCCGCGCAGATTTTTGGCGCGGTATCGCCGTCAATGAACGCATAGCCCGCGGCGGTGGTGCCGGGATCAATACCGAGAATCATATCAGCTTGTAGCTTGTAGGAACTAGCTTGTAGGGCGGATGCCGCCGCGATCTACAAACTACCAGCTACAAACTAATTTCCTATATTGGTATACACTTCCTGCACGTCATCGTGTTCGGTTAGGGCATCAAGAAGCGGTTCTACCGTCTCTCGTTGTTCTGGCGAAAACGACAAGGGCACGCGTGGCTTGTAGTCGTGGCCGGATTCACTGATAGCGATGCCTCGGCGTTCCAGCGCTTCGCGCACATGCTCGCGTTGCCCAAACGGCGTCTCGATGGAAACCACATCCTCGTCAGTGCGGAAATCACTTGCGCCCGCTTCAATGATTGCAAGCTCCACATCCTCCATACTTTTCCCTCCCGACGCGTCTCGCGCGCCTGCGAGTGTGCCCACCTTTTCAAAATTCCATGTCAGCGATCCCTGCTCCGCGAAACGGCCACCGCGTTCGCTTAACAGATGCCTGATTTCGGCGAGCGTACGATTCTTGCTGTCCGTAATGCCTTCGATGAGAATCATAATGCCGTTGGGCGCGGTTGCTTCATAGAGAAATTCAAATAATTCTTCGGCGTCTCCTTTTCCGGCGGCGCGTTCCAGCGCGCGCTCAATATTGTCTTTGGGCAAGCCCTCTTTTTTCCCGCGCTCCATGGCCGCGCGCAGGCGTACATTAGTGTCAGGATTGACTCCACCTTCGCGCGCGGCAATCATAATCTCCTTGACTAATTTTGAGAATACCTGCCCGCGCTTAATGTCAGAAGCGCCCTTTTTATGTTTCACTTGCTTCCAATGCGAATGTCCGGCCATACCTCCTGTGGAAAACTCACCCTATATCTTCTACTTTTGTTCTATTACAATATAGGGTAATACCCCGCGGGGCAAGCCCCCGCCCTGGAGGAAGCCGCCGTTGCGGCTCCTCCTCCGCGCCAAGGCGCGGGGTATTGAACCCATAAGCGGCCTCGCTCGTTCGGAAATGAAAAGCATACGCTTTTCATTTCGCTCACTCGCTCGGCAATAAAGACAGGAATGATAATGCCTCTTGTGCCATGATCACCAAAAAACAAAAAAAGGTCTTTGATTTCGTTCGGACGCGCACCGCAAAAGATACCTACGCGCCTTCGCTTGAAGAAATTAAAAAGAGATTCGGGTTTGCGTCAATTTCCACGGCGCATTATCATATTGCAAAACTTCAGAAAGCACGGCTCCTCAAAAAACGGCATCACAAGGCGCGCGCCATCAGTATTGCGGAAAACAAAACACTTGTCAAAGTACCGCTTGTGGGGACTATCGCCGCAGGACAGCCGATTGAGGCGATAGAGACGCCGCATGAATTAATCACTCTTGCGCAAAGCGACCTCGGCGCACGGGGCAATCACTACGCTCTCCGCGTGCAGGGCGACAGCATGGTCGGCGAGGGTATTTTTGACGGGGACATCGTCGTGATTCGCAAAGAGGAAACCGCGCAAAACGGCCAAACGGTAGTCGCCATCATAGACGAGAATGAAGCGACCCTCAAGAAACTCTATAGAGAAAAAGGCCGCATCCGGCTCCAGCCGGCCAATCAATCCATGCTCCCGATTTATCGCAAAGAGGTGGAGATTCGCGGGGTGGTGGTAAAAATAATAAGAAATCTGGAGTCGCAAATTGAGAAAGATCAATCAAATGAAAAATATGTTCGTCGAATGGACTCCTCATGGGATTATCGAGGGCAGAATACCAAAACATACACTCATGGAATTCACACTTATCCTGCAATGTTCATCCCGCAAGTAGCGCGCAGATTGTTGGAAACTTACAGCAAAGAGGGCGATACAATCTGCGATATTTTTTGCGGTTCTGGTACGGCACTTGTGGAAAGCAAGGTTTTGAATAGAAATGCTTATGGGATTGATCTAAACCCACTGGCAATTTTTCTTGCTAAAGCAAAAACTATACCAATTAATCCTCAAAAATTAACGAAAGAGTACATCACTTTGTTGGGTAAATTGGAAAAGATAAAAGATAGCGAGATTAAGAAACCGGAATTCAAAAACCTTGATTTCTGGTTCAAAGAAAAAGCTATTGTTAAACTTGCGAAACTTAAAAAAGCAATTCAAAAAATTGAAGATAAAGCGATACAAAATTTTTTGATGGTTGCTTTCAGTGAAACTGTGCGCTACTCCTCAAATACCAAAACTGGTGAGTTTAAGTTAGTGAGAATCAAGGGAGAGAAATTAGAAAAGCACGACCCTGATGTTTTTGGTATTTTCCGCAAAAAAGCAGAAACGAACATTGCTGGAGTAGGTGAATTTTATAAAGAAGCAAAAAAGGACGCTTGGACAAAGATTATTTTCGGCGATTCATCAAAGAAAAACGGTATAAAAGAGAAATCTATTGATTGTATTATTACTTCGCCACCGTATGGCGATAGCAGAACAACTGTTGCGTATGGACAATTTTCTCGTCTATCTTCGCAATGGATTGATATTTTTGACGATCCAAATAAAGCTTCAGGTGTTGATAACGAATTACTTGGGGGAAGAGCTACCAAAACGCTATCTCATGGTCTCTCATCAAATTATCTCAGTGACTCACTGGATAAAATTGCCAAACAAGACGAAATTCGCGCTAAAGATGTTTTGAGCTTTTATATCGGCTTGAACGACTGCCTAAAAAGAGCACATGAAATGCTAAAACCGGAAAAGTATCTCTGCCTTGTTATCGGAAATCGGCTTGTAAAACAAGTTCGTATCCCGACGGATTTTATCATTGCCGAATTGGGGGAAAAAATCGGCTTTACGTGTGAAGATATTTTTGTCCGCAATATTCCGGGCAAAAGAATGCCGATTAAAAATTCTCCAACAAACATTATTGGCGCGCTTGAGGAAACAATGAATAAGGAGAGTATTGTGATACTTCGGAAGAATTAGCGAGCAAATTTTC
>MHQR01000018.1 GCA_001820725.1 Candidatus Sungbacteria bacterium RIFCSPLOWO2_01_FULL_54_21
CATAGAGGAGGCGATATGCCGGAGTACGATTGGAGAAAAGTGGCAGTGAATCAATGGTCAGTGAAGATTGATACCACTGGCGCGATTGACCATCTCGCACTTTCGGCGGATGTCATGCACTGGTTTCGGGATGAGGGGCAGACGATGCTCAAGAGTGCCTGCCCGCTCTCCGATGAGGCGTGGCGGGAACTGCTTGAGAATGGCTTTTCGCTCCTTCGTGATTTTCATGCGGCAAAGTCAGTGGCACTACTCTTTGTCGCGGTGGTAGAACGCGGCATCGCGGATCTCGCCACTTTTGTTTCCTCCAACGACTGCCACAGCGACATCGCAAGTCGCTCAAACCCAAAGACGCCGCGCAAGATAGCGACCGAGTGGTTTAAGACCATCGCGTCCCAAATCCAACCGGGCGCCCGACTCGGCATCAATGGAGAGGTGGATGCGGCGCTCTGCGATACGAGAGGCATGATCCTCCGGCTCGTACCGATTGCGCAAGGTCTGCGGACGATATGGTTCCTCGAACAACTGGCGCGTTACTATCATCCAGGAGACGAACTGGGACAGCAACTCTTCATCGCCCATTTCAAAAACTGGGCGGAGAACGAAGAGTAAAAGAAGCAATCAACAAACGACTAATGAGGAAACTTCCTAACCATTGTTTCTTCCTCGCCAAAAACCAAGCCCTCATGGTCGCCCATGACGGCTTTTTTCGTGCTTCTGTATTTTCATTCTTGCCGCGGACATTCTTACATTCTCAAGAATATGAGAATGTTTGCGACCGTACCGATGCCTACTTGATGGGTACATGTCCTCACGGCGCAAATCTGCCCAGATATAGCCCTCCTCGCGTATGCGCTTTTGTGTTTTTACGCAACAGCTGCTTTTTTCAGAAATGTCTGCGCTATCGGTTTCAGAACCTCCGACGCGTTGAGAATTTCTATACCGATTACTGCTCCATTCGCGTCAAGTTCCACGCCAACGCCCGGCGCCACTTCCACATACTCCTCCTCTTCCCCCTTCATGCCAATATAAAATATGTCGCTCTCCTGATCGTAGTGGACGACTTTTTTTTGCCTTCTATTTTTCATATTTTATGCCATCTGCCTGATGTAATCCTCTTTTGCTTTTGATACATTTTCAACGGGTGGATGCTGATAAGATACGTTGCGGTTGCCGTTTCCTCATAGGTAACCGAATGTAAAAATCCGTATTATTCGCTCGTCACCCGCAATACTTCTTCAATGGAGGTAACGCGCTGGGCGGCACGGATAAAGCCCTCCTCGCGCATGGTGATCATGCCTTCGTTTCTGGCTTGTTTTTCTATATCGTCTGATGTCGCGTTTTTCATGACCAATTGGCGCAGGGTATCGGACATTTCCATCACTTCGTGAATGCCGATGCGCCCTTTATAGCCGTCGGGGCACGCTTCAGATTTTTTCGGCCTGCCCCATTCCATTTTTTCGGGCGTCATTTTCGCCTCAACGGCCTTTTCTTTTTTGAGAAAAGCAAAAATCTCGTCAAGGTCGGCGTCGCGCTTGAGGCCGGCGGCTTCGGCCACCGTAAGCCGCGCCGTGTCCTGCTCGCCATGAAGACGCCGGATGAGGCGCTGGGACATGATGGCCGTCACCGTAGACGCAATCAGAAACGGCTCGACTTTCATGTCCAACAGCCGCGGCAAAGCGCCTGCCGCAGAGTTGGTATGGAGAGTGGAGAGCACGAGATGGCCGGTGAGCGCGGCGTTGATCGCCAGAGACGCGGTTTCGTTGTCGCGGATCTCGCCTACCATGATGATGTTGGGGTCCTGGCGCAGGAGCGAGCGCAGGCCATTGGCAAACGTGAGCCCGATGTCTGGACGCACCTGGGTCTGGTTGATGCGCGGAATGCGGTATTCAATCGGGTCTTCAATGGTGGAGATGTTAACCGCAGGCGTGTTGAGCATCTCAAGCACGGCATAGAGCGTGGTGGTCTTGCCCGACCCCGTGGGGCCGGTGGCAAGGATGATGCCCGTGGGGCGCTTGATCGCGCGGTGCACACGCTCCAGATTCGCCCCCCAGAATCCCAATTCTTCGAGTGAAAATCCTTTGACCGATTCGGGCAGGAGGCGCATGACGATCTTTTCCCCGTCAAAAACCGGCAGGATGGACACGCGAAATGAGATACGGTATTCCGGGGTCTCGATTTTGAAACGGCCGTCCTGCGGCAGGCGGTGCTCGTCGAGCTTGAGATTAGCCATGACCTTGATACGCGCGACCAGAGCAGGCGCAATCCGGCGCGGCAAGGTCATGGCATCGCGCAAAATACCGTCAATGCGGTAGCGCACGGCAACTTCTTTTTCCGCCGGTTCAATGTGAATGTCGGACGCGTCCTGTAAAATCGCGTGGCGAATCAGCGTATCTACGATGCGCACCACCGGCAGGTCTTCGGCAAGTTTCTTCAACTCTTCGGCTTCGGCAGGAGGCATGCCGCCTGATGCCACTTGTTCCGCATCGTGCTTTGCCTGCAAAAGCTCTTTTTCCTCGCCCTTGAACAGTTCGCCGAATTCGGCTTCAAGGGTCTTTTGGTACTGCCGCAGCACTTTCTGAATGGATTCGGGCGTGGTGAGCCGCGGCAGGATGCGCACGCCCTCTTTTTTGCGGATGAATTCAATCGTCTGCAGGTCGTCGGGGTCGAGCATGGCGACTTCCAGCTCGTTGCGGTCGCGCCGATACGCCACGATATTATTGGCCCGTGCCAACGGCTCGGGGATGAGCCGGAGCACCTCGGGGCGGATGGTCTCGCGCGACAAATCCACGAACGGAATGCCCAAAATGTACGCCTCCAGGCGTTTGATTTCTTCCTCCTTGACCGAGCCGGTATTGAGCAGGACTTCGCGCAGGGTCTTGTGACTGCTCTGGGCCTCAGCTTCGGCGCGCTTGAGCGCGGCGGGCTTTACCAGTCCTGCATCAAGAATAAATGCTTTAAGTTGAGATTCTTCTACTCGCATAACCGCTGCCGATGTTGCGCGCCGTTGCTTAGCACGGCATCGGAACCTTTATTTTAAAATATTGGTAATCTTTTCCACCACTTCCTCCAACTTGTAATTCATTTTGACCAGATACGTCATGGCCCCCCGATCAAGGGCTTTTTGGACGTCCTCGCTCGCCTCAAGATTGGACATGATGATGACGGGGATGCGGCTGGTTTCGGGGTCTTTCTTCAATGCGTCCAGCACGGCAAATCCGTCCTTTTCCGGCAGGATGAGGTCGAGCAGAATGAGATCGGGTTTTTCGCGCCGCGCAAGCGCCAGACCCTCTTCTCCGGTAACCGCCGCGTAGACCTCAAACCCTTCTTCCAAAAGGACCGTGCCCACGGCTTTTTGCAGTGCTGATTCATCCTCGATAAAAAGAATTCTTTTTGTCATACATCCACTGATGTTAGAATACGGCGGGCATCTGCGCCAATAATCTTCCTCATTGTGCGATGAACTCTTCTGAAATCATACCATTGAAATCACCGAATTGCTATGGACGGATGCAAGCGCGTTCGCAAAACAAGGAAATAATCCTTTGGTGATCTCTCTTACCAGTGCTGAATCATGTTTTACATTCTCGTTGTCTTTGCCTGCATTCCGTTTAATGACGCGGTTCGTTTTTCGGATAATTCAATTTTTGCCAACAAACTTTTACTGACTGCTATCTCATTCATTACCGGCAATGTGAGTAATGTCTTTTCTGATAGGGTCATTCCGCCGCCATGAACCCGCCACCACCAATACATATAACTGCTGTTTAATAACAAATAAGCAAGATTCCGTTCCGCATCGGTGTAAAAATAAAGCGTCTTGAAAGATATTCGCTCAACTGAATTTTTCAGAGCGGAGATAAAATACCGCGGTGTAGATGGGACGATCAAGAACAGCATTGAAGTCCCGTATCGGCAACCTATGTACTATTGATCCGCTTTTGCTCATGGTTTTATGTTAAGCTCCTCGCTCCTTCCCACGCGGGTCGGCTCTGTCGCTTCGGCAATAGGGAGGGTAAACCAAAATGTTGTTCCTTTGCCTTCTTTTGAAATAAATCCTATATGTCCGCCTGATGCCTCCACAATGGCCTTGGCAATGTAGAGGCCGATGCCAGAGCCGTGCGTATCGCGCGGACGCCCGTTTTCCCCCCGAAAAAATTTCTGAAATATATACGCCTGCTGTATCGGCGGAATGCCCGTGCCTTGATCGGCAATGCTCCAGCGCACCATCCCCTGCTCCGCCGACAAAGAGATGATGACCGATCCCCCGTCCATGGTATAGCGTATGGCATTGTCCAGGAGATTTTGCATGACCATATCAAGTTTTTCCGAGTCAGCACGCACCGCCGGCAGGCCATCTGGCGCGCGGCAGACCAGTCGTACCTTGTGCGCCTCGGCATACGAGCGGAAACTTTCTATGAGGCCGCGCGTCTGTGCGCCCATGTCCACATCCTCCTGTTTGAGGACGAGGCGGGATACCTCGATGCGGTTGACTTCGCGCAGGGCATTGACCAGCCGTATCATGCGGTCAGTGGTATCAATCAGTGTCGGGAGGTGTTCGCCCATGTCCGGCGCCGACCCCTTATCCTTTCCGCGCTCCACCAACCCCAAGGTCATGCGGAAAATGGAAAGCGGCGTGCCCAACTGGTGCGAGATGATGGAAATAAACTCGCTCTTCATGCGGTTGGCCTCAACCACTTCGTGAAATCCCTTAATCACCATGTTACCAACGACGAAAAACAGGCCAGCGACGAAACTTACGATGAGCGCCGCGATTTCCGGCTGATCGGTATAGCGGTTGGCCACGATGTACGACGTCGCCATTGCGGCGATCGTCGCAAACCCCATCGTAATGAAAAGGAACGGCGGACAATGCAGAAGAGGGATCTTCAGTATGCGGCATTCTGCCGCGATATTGAGACGGGAAATGAGAGGTGACATGTTTTTTCATTATAGCACAATTCGCTCACCCATGGCGTCCTGTGGAAAAGCCGTGTACAAAAAGCGGATTAATGCGGTATGCTTGGCATTATGGATCTCCTTGAGCAGTACAAAACCGAACATCCGGAGGCGTTTGCGCGGAAGCCGGCAGAGATGCCGGTGAGCGATGTCCCCGCAATCGTCCGCATGGTAATGCGCCTGTCCGGCGGGAAAGTCGTTTCTATCAAAGCTGCCTATACCGCCTTGCTCATCAGTGCTAGTGTTTTATTCATTGCCGCCTTGCTCGTGTTTTTTGTCTCTTCCGGATCGTCGTCCATTGGCAAGGCGCGATTTTCCACGGAATGTTTTCCCGTTGCCTGCAAATGATTATGAAGATTCTTTCAGCCAAATCGCGTCGCGGTTTTACCCTTATTGAACTGCTGGTCGTCATTTCCATCATCTCGCTCCTGTCCAGCGTCGTGCTGACCAGCGTCAACAGCGCGCGCTCCAAAGCACGGGATGCCCGCAGGGTCGCGGACTTCCATCAAATAGAACTGGCACTGGATCTCTACTTGGATAAATACGGCGTATACCCAGGTCCGGCGAGCGGCGTATGCAACCCGGGTGAAAACGCGCACGGCGACGGCTGGTGCCGCGATATGCGCAACAACGACGGCGCGACACCCATCCAGAATTGGATTCCCGGCCTGCAGGAGTTCCTGCCGTCCATGCCGCACAACCCCAAGCCCTACTCGCCGCGCGGGCCATGGCCGTATCATTATTGCTTGGGCGGCAATCCCTGCGTCGGGTCTGGCACGAATCAGCAGTATTGGCTGTTTACTTCTTTGGAAAACGACACGCAGCGAACATGCGGAGGAGGCACCGTGTACCTATGGTGGGGAGGCCAAAATACATGCTCGTGGTGGGGAGCGGGGCTGTACGTCGTAAAGAACTTCTGACGCTTGACATGAGCGGTGTTCTTCATATATAGTGGCGAGTACTGAATGTCCCGTATTGACGGGACAGTTTTTATAAAAGGCTGGTAGGAGTTTTCTACGCGCTACAAGCTATGGATCTCAAATCATTCACATCCGCGATTCAGCAGATTGCGGACGAAAAAGGCATACCGCGAGAAAAAATCCTCGAGACGATCGAGATGGCTTTGGCCGCGGCGTACAAGCGCGATTACGGCAAGCGCGGGCAGATTATCCGCGCAAAAATGAACGCGGAAACTGGAGCCGTCGCCATGACGCAGGTGAAAATCGTGGTGGACACTGCCATGATCATGAGCGAGAGTGAAGATCCCGGTACCGAAGTTGATGCCGGCGTTGCGCGCCACGGCACAGCCGATTTTGAAAGAGAAGACAGACACGGGTACGGAAGGGATATGCCGCTGAGCGGCGAGGCAATGTCGGCAGCGGATCTGAAAATCCGCTTCAATCCAGACAAGCACATCATGCTCGATGAAGCGCAGAAGATAAAACCCGATGTCGTGCCGGGCGATGAACTTACGTTCCCCTTGACGCTCCCCGCAGACGCCGAGTACGGCCGCATTGCCGCGCAGACCGCCAAGCAGGTTATTCTCCAGCGCATCCGCGAAGCCGAACGCGCGGCTGTGTTCGACGAATACAAGGACAAAGAGGGCGAAATCATGAGCGGCCTGGTACAGCGCATAGAGGGCAGAAATGTCTATGTTGACATTGGCCGCACGGCCGGCGTCCTACCGCCGGAAGAACAGGTGCCGGGCGAGCGGTACCGCATCGGCGAGCGGCTGAAAGTTCTCGTCGCTCTCGTAGAAAAGAATCCCAAGGGCCCAGGCGTGTTTTTGTCGCGCTCCCATCCTCGGCTTTTGAAAAAACTGTTCGAATTGGAAGTGCCGGAAATCGCGTCCGGCGTCGTCGAGATCAAGGCGGTGGCGCGTGAGCCGGGCTCGCGCTCAAAAGTTGCCGTGGTATCCCACGACAACGGCGTAGACCCCATCGGGTCCCTCGTGGGGCAAAAAGGCATCCGCGTATCCACCGTGATTCAAGAGCTCGGGGGCGAGAAAATAGACATCATTGAATGGGACGATGATCCCAAAGAACTTACGCGCAATGCTCTGTCCCCCGCCAAAGTGCGCGAGGTTATCCTCGACGAGCGCCGCCGCGAGGCGCGAGTGCTCGTGCCCGAAGACCAGCTTTCTCTTGCAATCGGCAAACGCGGGCAGAACGTGCGGCTCGCGGCAAAACTGACTGGATGGAAGATTGATATCCGCTCCGCAGACGCATCTGCGGACGAGACCGCGGAGTCAGGAGCCACAGGCACGGAGGCCGACGTTGCTCCCGATACTGCGCTTGAAGAAGAGGCAAAAGTACCCGCAGAATAATAACTAATGAACCTATGATTCTTTTTCCGATCATCACATCGCTTGTTTCCATCGTATTTGCGTTGGTGCTGATGTATTTCGTCAAGCAATACCCCACAGGAACGGGCAAGCAGATAGAGATATGGCAGGCGATCAAAGAGGGATCTGCCGCATATCTCAAGCGTCAGACCATGGCCGTTGCCGTGGTTGCGGTTATTGCCGCACCACTCCTCTGGGCCGTATTTGGTAGCATGATTGCGGTGGGATTCATCATCGGCGCCGTGGCGTCGGCCCTCACGGGATATCTGGGCATGATGGCCGCTGTGGATACCAATGTGCGCACGACCGAAGCCGCAAAGGTCGGCCTACCCAAGGCATTTCGCGTGGCATTCTTGGGCGGCTCGGTCACCGGATTCCTGGTCGTAGGCCTTGCGCTCTTCTCGGTCGCGCTCTTCTACTATATAGCGCAGAGCGTTACGCCGCTCATCGGCCTGGCCTTGGGCGCATCGCTCATCTCGGTGTTCGCGCGCTTGGGTGGTGGCATTTACACCAAAGGCGCTGACGTAGGCGCCGACTTGGTCGGCAAAGTGGAAGCGGGCATCCCTGAAGACGACCCGCGTAATCCGGCCGTCATCGCGGATAACGTGGGTGATAACGTGGGTGACTGCGCAGGCATGGCCGCGGATCTTTTTGAGACATACGCCGTAACCGCGATTGCCGCGATGCTCTTGGGCTCTTTGCTGTTCCCGGGTGACGAAACCATGACGCTTTTGCCGCTTTCAATCGGCGCGGTGGCGATCATCGCCTCCATCATCGGCACCACGGTGGTGCGCGTACGCAAAGAAAACGCCATCATGACGGCGCTCTACAAAGGCCTCGCGCTCTCTTCCGTGCTCACGCTTGCCGCGCTCTGGCCATTATTCGCGTCTTTCCTTTCCCGCCCGTTGGTCAACAGCTTTTTTCTCGCATCCTTGGTTGGCATTGTCGTTACCGCACTCATGGTTATCGTGACCGAATACTATACGTCCAAACGATTCCGGCCTGTAAAAGCCATTGCCCGCGCGTCGCTGACCGGACACGGCACCACCATGATCATTGGCCTTGCCTATTCACTTGAAGCGACCGCGCTTCCGATTATCGTCATCGCGGCAGGCATGCTGTTCGCGTTCGTTTCTGCAGGATTGTACGGCGTGGCGCTGGCCGCCATGACCATGCTCTCCATGGCGGGCATCATCGTCGCGATTGACGCGTTCGGCCCCATCACGGACAACGCTGGCGGCATCGCTGAAATGGCAGGGTTGCCGGAAAGTGTCCGCGCCGTTACCGATCCCCTGGATGCCGTAGGCAACACAACCAAAGCCGTAACCAAAGGATATGCGATTGCCTCCGCAGGCCTCGCGTCCCTCGTGCTGTTCGCGTCCTACATTGAAGAACTGCGCAATTTCGGCAAAATCGTATTTTTTGACCTTGCTGACCCGTACGTCATCGTGGGTCTCTTCATCGGCGGCATGATGCCGTATCTGTTCGCCTCCATTGCCATGCGCGCCGTAGGCAAGGCCGCGCAGGGCGTCGTGGAAGAAGTGCGCAGGCAGTTCCGAGAAATCAAAGGCATTATGGACGGCACGGCCAAACCCCAGTACGACAAAGCCGTGGACATCGTGACCCGCGCGGCCATCCGTCAGATGATCGTGCCCGCTCTCATCCCCATTGCCGTTCCTCTCATCCTCGTCTTTACGCTCGGGGATGAGGCGGCGAAAGCGCTCGGCGGATTGCTCATCGGATGCATTGTAACCGGTATGTTCGTCGCCATTTCCATGACCAGCGGAGGAGCCGCATGGGACAATGCCAAGAAATATATTGAGGAAGGAAATTACGGCGGCAAAAAGTCGCCCGCGCACGCGGCGGCTGTCACTGGTGATACGGTCGGCGATCCGTACAAAGATACCGCGGGTCCTGCCATCAACCCCATGATCAAAATCGCCAACATCGTCGCCCTGCTTGTTGCGCGATTGCTGTAGGTATTCTGTTCGCAAATCGCAAAATCCCCGCATACGCGGGGGTTTTGCTTGACAGAGTAAGAACCAAAGTATACACTTTGGGTATGAAGAGCGCGGTCATCAATATTAAAACCGATCCGAAACTCAAGAAAGACATCAAAAGAGTGGCAGTGGAGCTTGGCCTGCCCGTAGGCACCATCATAAACGCCATGATGCGCGATTTGGTGCGCGAACGCAGAGTGGTATTTTCGGCTCCTCCGGCGCTCAACCGTCGCACCCAGCGGCTTTTGCAAAGCATTGATCGGGATATTAAAGCAGGGAAAAACGCTGATGGCCCATTCTCTCCCGAAGGAGCCGTCGCTTATCTCAAGCGCTTGTGAAAATCTTTTTCCATCGCCGCTTCACAAAGCAGTACCGAAAAATACCGGCAAAAATCAAACTGCGTTTTGAAGAGCGGATCGCGCTGTTCGGGCACGACCCGTTCGACCCCTCTCTGCACAATCACGCGCTTGGCGGTATTTTCAAAGGATACAGGAGTATTGACATAACTGGAGATGTCCGCGCGCTCTACAAGGCGCTTGATGAAGAAACGGTGGAATTCGCATTCATCGGCACGCATCACGAATTGTATGGAATGTAAATTATTGCGGGTCCTGCCATCAATCCCATGATCAAAATCGCCAACATCGTCACCCTCCTCATCGCGCGATTGCTGTAATATTCTCAACGATAAAATGAAGTTTGTCGTATCAAAAAAGCCAAAAGAGTACCTGAAACAGGGTCCGACGGGATGCGGCCTTTATGCCATCAAGGGCATATTAAGCGCGTACGGTAAAGATGACGGCAGAAATCCATTCGCATATTGGCATGGAGGAATTTTACCCTTTATTACGACACGATTGCGCTTAATAGGTATCCTGTGTTCGTACGGTTTTGACGCCAAATGGGGACATATGCGCGAATTGTCCGATGAGCAAAAAATAGCGGCGCTCCAAGGATTGCTGCGCCGCGATACGCCAGTGATGATGCACATCGGAAACGGGTATCGTAAAGACGGCATCTGGAGCAAATTGAGGTGGCGAATAGTAAGCCACTGGATAACGCTGTGGGGATTTGATGACGAAAAAGGCGTTTTCTATATTTATGATCCCTGCGTACCGCTCCGGTACCACGACAAAAGTATTCCTGTCGGAAATGTACAGCGCACATATCAACAAGTACTTCGCGATGGGAGCGGCGGTCCTCGCTGGTGGTGGCGATATGGATACATCACATTTACTCACGAGAAGCATTGACGACAAGAACGATACTGTATATCCTTTGTATATACATATGGAAACGACTATTCAAAAATGGGGCAATAGTTTGGCGGTACGGCTGCCCAAAAGTGTCACGCAAAAACTGGCGCTACGCGCGGGACGCCGCGTACGGGTATACAATGAGGGAAAAGGAGTCGCTATTACTCCTGTGCACGAGCATGAAAAATCTCTCAAGGATCTCCTTGCCATGATTACTCCGGCAAACATCCACGCCGAGACCGACTGGGGCAAGCCACGCGGCCGTGAAGTATGGTGAAAAGACCGCTTTATATTCCGGATCGCGGAGACATCGCGTGGATCAGCTTTGACCCGCAACGAGGACGCGAACAGGCGAAAAGACGGCCCGCGGTCGTTCTTTCTCCATATAGATACAATCAGAAAACCGGCCTTGCGCTCGTCTGTCCCATTACTGCTCATGCCAAAGGATATCCATTTGAAGTAGGCGTACGGGACGGTAAAATCAGCGGTGTCGTCCTTTCAGACCACATGCGAAGCGTGGATTGGCGTGCCCGCCGTGCGGTACTCATCCAAAAATTAGATCCCGCGCACATTGCCTAAATCCAAAATAAAATTATCCGGCTTCTTACGGAATAACGAACGATGGAGCACTCATTACGCCGTCTGCAAAAATCGGAAATTGAAATAGAAGTTGTACTCCCCTTCTCGGAGTTTGAGCCACACGTCAAGCGCGCGGCAGTTTTGATTTCGGAACAGATTGATATCGAGGGATTCCGCAAAGGGAAAGCGCCGTATGACACGGTAAAGAACCGCGTGGGCGAGGGCGCGATTTACGAGCGCGCCGCAGATGTTGCCGTACGCGCGTCATATCCTAACGTGCTCACCCAACTCGGAGAAAAAGGAGAGCTGTCGGTTACGCATCCGGTGATCGGCAAGCCGGAAATCACGGTTACCAAACTGGCTCCAGGCAATTCCTTGGAATATAAAGTCCGCGTAGCGGTGCTTCCCAAAGTGGTACTCTCCGACTATAAGACGCTCGCCGCTCGCGCGCGCCAGGACCGAAAGGAACAGGCCGTGACTGACGAAGAAATTGCGGCCGCCCTTGCATGGCTACGCGAGTCGCGCACCACGCTCATCAATGTTGACCGCCCTGCCGCGAAAGGCAACCGCGTGGAAGTGGATTTTGAGATCCGCTCGGAAGGCGTAAAAATTGCAGACGGTAACTCAACGAATCATCCTTTCACCCTGGGACAGGGTAAGTTTATTCCGGGTTTTGAGGAAGCGATTGAGGGCATGAAGAAAGATGAGGAAAAAAGTTTTTCGCTCACCGTCCCCGATGACTGGCGCGATGCTTCTTTTGCAGGAAAGAAGTTAGATATTACTGCCGTTCTCAAGATGGTGCAGGAACGGAGACAGCCCGACCTCACGGACGAATTTGCCAAGGGTATGGGCAATGTTGCAACACTTGATGCCCTGAAAGAAAATGTCCGTACAGGCATCCTCGCCGAAAAAACGGAAAAAGAGACTCAGCGCGTGCGCGGCGCCATTATCACCTCAATAGCCAAAGACGCGAAGATTGACGTGCCCTATGTGCTTATTGAGGCCGAGGTGGAGAAAATGGCAGATGAATTGCGCCGCGGTATCGGGGAAATCGGCATGCAATGGCCAGATTATCTTTTACACATCAAGAAAACCGAGGAACAGCTTAAAACCGAATGGGGAAGCGAAGGAGAAAACCGCGTGCGCACGGCCCTTGTTTTGCGCGAAATCGGCATGATTGAACATATCGAGCCAACGGAAGAAGAACTCGCGGAGCGCGAACAGCAGATGCTGAAGAATCTGCGCACCGCGGCAGAGCAAAACCGCACTATTGACCCGTTGGAATTGCGCGAGTATGCCCGAGGAGTGGTGCGGAATGAAAAGGTATTTGGATTTTTGGAAAAAGAAAATTGAATACTGCGGGATATTACTCCCGCAGTATATGCTGATCTCGTCCATCTGCCAGAGATGCATGATGAATAGAATCTTGCTTTATTCCGTAAAAACGGTTAGGATGCGCTTATGAACAAATCAGGAACTCCGGTTATTGATGTGAAGAAATACGGCGGGAAACAGGTCGCAATCGCGGGCGGACGCATTATTGCGTCCGGACGCACGCTTAGCGAAGTCCTCCGTCGCGCAAAAATAATCGCGCCACAAAAACCGATGAGCGAAATCCGTATTTTTTCCGTGCCGAAAACCCTCTCGGTTATCTACCATGTCTCGTGGCGCAATCATCTTTCCGTTTACCGTGGTGTTTGAAGAACAACGGAAAAGAAGCGGTTTTCTAGAAAAAGATTCTAAAGAGGCGAAGGCGATAAGCAATATTCTTGATAAAATAAACTCATGACTCACATACCCATCAACCAATACCTCATCCCCACGGTGATTGAGAAATCCCCGTTCGGGGAGCGGGCGTACGATATCTACTCGCGGCTCCTCAAGGAGAGGATCATCTTTTTGGGCGGTCCCATCGTTGATCCGGTGGCAAATGCGGTGATCGCCCAGTTGCTTTTTCTGGAGTCCGAGGATGAGAAAAAGGACATTCGCCTCTATATCAACTCGCCGGGCGGGTCGGTAACCGCAGGCATGGCGATCTACGACACCATGCAATATGTGAAGCCCGCGGTGGCGACCATCTGTATCGGGGTCGCGGCGTCCATGGGAGCGACACTCCTCGCGGCAGGCGCCAAAGGCAAGCGCTTCGCGCTCCCCAACAGCGAGATCCTGCTCCATCAGGTGATGGGCGGCGCCGAGGGGCAAGCCGTAGAAATTGAAATAGCGGCGCGCCAAATCCTTCGCGTAAAGGAGAAGATTAACAATATACTGGCCAAACACACCGGACAGAAGCGCGATAAAATAGAGCGCGACACTGACCGCGACTTCTGGCTCACAGCCGAAGAAGCCAAGCAATACGGCGTGATAGACGAGGTCATCACCCGAAAACCGGCAAGCGGAAAATGAATACATTCACCCTCACAAAAAAAATGCGCAGGGTGTCCGAGAAGCCGCGCGGCTCATCGGCGTAAACGAAAAAGAACTCCTGGAGAGGGCGGTCATATTATATTTGGAAAGCATCAAAGCGACGCTTGACCTTAAAAAAGAACTGTGCGGATGGAATACGCTCAGCGATGAAGCGTTTATACGAATGGGGAAGTCATTGAAATCGGGACTATGAAAAGAGACTCGGGGGGTGTCTTATCTAGACCAAGAGTCCGGGCAGGAGGTTCTGTCCGGTCATTTCTTCGGGTTTTGGGATTTCGAGAATGGCAAGAATGGTGGGCGCCACATCGGTGAGAATGCCCCCGACTTCTTGCTTGGCGGCAAGGAGATCCGCGTCCGTGCGCGGCGCGGTGCGCTTATATCTCTCCCCTATCAGGAGAAGGGGCACGGGGTTGATGGAATGCGCGGTACGGGCCTCGCCACTCACGGCATTGCGCTTAAGTTCTATATTGCCGTGATCCGCCGTCACCAGCATGGCGCCCCCTACGGCGAGCACCGCTTCGGAAAGCGTCTTGAGCGTCGCATCCAGGGCTTCAACCGCGCGCACACCTGCCGAAAAGTTGCCTGTGTGGCCGATCATGTCAGCGTTGGCGAAATTGGCGATGACGATGTCGTAGAGTTCCATGTTCTCTATGATTTTTGCCGCAATCTCTGCCGCGCGCATCTCGGGCACTTCATCAACATGAGCCGCGGCAGCCGACGGCACCAAGAGGCGGTCTTCCTGCGGAAACGGATGCTCGTCCCCGCCGTTGAAAAAATAGGTCACGTGCGCATATTTCTCCGTCTCGGCAATGCGCAACTGCCGGAGTCCGGCGTCTGACAGCGCTTTTCCTAGGGGATGCAGGATGTCCGCCGTGGGAAACATGGGCAGAACGCCCGCGATATTTTTTTCATACTCTGTCATCGTAACAATGAGGAGATCCGATACTTTTTTGCGCGGAAAAGCGCGAAAATCGTCATCGGCAAACGCGTGCACGAGTTCGCGCATGGAGTCCTCGCGGAAATTGAGGAACACGACCGCATCATGCTCACGGATGATTGGCGCCTGACCGGACATCTCTGTCATCGCCGGCTCGCAAAACTCGTCACTGATGCCTTTGCCATATTCTCCAGCCAGATATGCGGGAACGGACGTAATGCGATCCCCCTTCCCCTCGGTAAGCAGGGCATACGCTTTTTCTATCCGTTCCCATTTCTCGTCCCTGTCCATGGTAAAGAAGCGTCCGATCACCGACGCATAGACAGCCCCCGGGTGCAGGGATATGAGACGCTTGGCAAGTCCTTCCAGAAATACAGCGCCGCCGCGCGGCGGCGCGTCTTTGCCATCGGCAAACACGTGGATAAAAACTTGGGCAATGCCCGCTTTGGCCGCCCACTCGACGAGGGCTTCAAGATGCTCGGCATAGCTGTGTACTGAACCGGAAGAGACGAGACCTGCGATATGAAGCCGCGAATTATTTTTTTTGACGTGTGCCGTGACCGCCGCCAAGGCCTGATTTTCAAAAAACGACCCGTCGCCGATCGCGTGGATGATGCGCGGCAGGTGGTGGTGCAGGACACGGCCCGCGCCCATGGTCAGGTGTCCCACTTCGGAATTGCCCGCCACTCCCCACGGCAATCCCACGGCAACGCCGGACGCCTGGAGCGTGGTAAACGGAAAGTTACGCAAAAAACTGTCCAGCGCGGGCGTAGCCGCCTGGGCAACGGGATTGCCGGCCGCTTCTATAGAAACGCCGAACCCGTCCAGTATCACCATCACAAATGGCTTGATGCGAGACATAGAGAAGTTGATGCTTTCATCGTATCACGCGCGCTTATCTAAAAAAACTTGACACAGATTCTCTTTCATAGTACAAATACCGCATTGTCTCCACCCTAAATTTCCTGGCATGGCTTGGAGGAAGTAAGCAGTTCATTGAGAATCTTTTGGAAGACCCCGACGTGCGTTTGATTGTAGCAGAAGACAATAGAGGACTTTTTGTTCTCATCAGATATGGAGACGGGGACGCACAACGAGCGAGGCGCGCATTAAGCGAAAGCCCTCGTGTAACGTGGCAACACTGTTTCCAAAAGGAAACGACCAGCAGGGCCTCTGCGGATTCTTTCTTTCAGAAGCTGAAGCAGAGAGGAATCCAGATCCCCGAATCCTGCAACTATCTCACTGCCGAAGTGTCATAGTTTTCTGCATCGCTTATTGTTTGAAGTGGAACTTCGAACGATTGCACATCGCCCCATGGCTTGCGCCACAGGGCATTTTTTATGTAGCCCTTACACATCAGGGTGCGGTCGAGCCATACCTATTTTGTCAGAAAAGTTGAAAGATTGACAATGCGGGTATGTTTCTGGTATGATTCCCGCAGGTTTTGAAATGTCGTTTTCTTAAAACGTGAATACAGCGCATCGGATCATCCAAGGATGCATCTTCTGACAAGGCCGTTATGGACTTCTCTCTGTGTAGGGTATCTTCAGTCGTGAAATATCGTCTCACTCCCCTAGCGCACTAGGGCGTTTTGCGTATTTCGCGATTCCTTCGTATCCGCGGGTGGCCGTATGCTCCGTGATTCCCGAGCATTATGAGCACACCACTTATCATCGTAAGCATCGCGCTCTTTTTTGCCGCAGGCGTCGGAATGGGATATTACATCCGGCGGCTCGTGGCCGCCAGCCGCATGTCCTCGATCGAGGCGCGGCTTAAAAAGTTGGTCGAGGACTCCAAGCGCGAGGCCAAGGATCTGTTGATTGAGGCCAAGGAAAAAGCCGCGAAAACGCTTGACGAGGCCAAAAACGAGGAGCGAGAACGGCAAAAAGAGATCCGACGGCTTGAAGAGCGCCTGATCGAGCGCGAAACCAGCTCCGACCGCAGGATGGATGAAGTCCAGCGCAAGGAAAAGGATACCGAGACGCGCATTGAAAAAGTGCGCGGCATCAAAGCCGAATGGGAAGAAAAACGCGCGCAGGCGGACAAAGAGCTTGAGCGCGTATCGGGCCTCTCAAAAGAGGAGGCAAGCCGCGAGATCATGACGCGCATTGAAAAGGAGCAGAGCGAGGACATGACCGCGCGTCTGCGAAAATTGGAGGTCGCGGGAGCCGAGGAGTTGGAGCGCCGCGCGCGCGCCATCCTCGCCACCATCATCCAGCGACTGGCTACGGCGACGACATCCGAAGTCACGACCACGACCGTTGCCATCCCCTCCGAAGACCTCAAGGGCAAGATTATCGGACGAGAAGGCAGGAATATCAAGTCACTCGAGCGCGCCGCAGGCGTGGAGATCATCGTGGACGATACGCCAGGCGCCATCATTATCTCGGCATTTGATCCGATACGCCGACAGATCGCCAAAACCGCGCTCGAAACTCTTATTCACGACGGCCGCATACAGCCGGCGAGAATTGAAGAAGCCGTGGAAAAAGCGCGCAATGAAATAGAAAAGCAGATCAAGGAAGCCGGCGAGCAGGCCGCTTATGAAGTGGGTATTTTTGACTTTGACCCGAGGCTCCTATCACTGATCGGACGGCTGAAGTTCCGCACCAGTTACGGCCAAAACGTGCTCCAGCACTCTATCGAAATGACACACCTGGCCGGCATGCTCGCCGAAGAACTGGGCGCGGATGTCGCGATTGCCAAAAAAGGCGCGCTCGTCCACGACATCGGCAAGGCCGTAGACCACGAGGTAACGGGCACGCATGTAGAGATCGGGCGGCGCATCTTGCAGAAGTTCAACGTGGATGTGCGAGTCATCAAGGCCATGCAGTCGCACCACGAGGAATATCCCTACGAGACCATTGAATCCCAGATCGTGCAAACCGTGGACGCTATATCGGCGTCCCGCCCGGGCGCACGGCGCGATACGCTGGAGAGCTACCTCAAACGCCTCGGCGACTTGGAAAAGATCGCGACCGACCATGAGGGCGTGGAAAAGGCATATGCCATCTCCGCGGGCCGCGAAATCCGCATCTTCGTCACGCCTGAAAAGATCGGTGATCTGGAGGCACGCGATCTCGCGCGCTCCATCGCCACTCGCATTGAGAGCGAACTTAAATACCCAGGAGAAATCAAAGTAACCGTCATCCGCGAATCGAGAGTGATTGAATTTGCGCGATAAGAACCGTAACAAAAAACCGCTCTGCGCCACATCAGAGCGGTTTTTGTTTTGCTTCCTCTCTCTGCTAGAAACAACCAGGGGTTCCTACGGTGCATTCCTGATGCGTCGGATTCGAGGTTACTACGACCGTCACGCTCTGATCCGCCGCTCCCCCTCCACTGCACGTGAGCGTGTAGACGGTGTTGCTCGGGGGCTGTATGATGCGCGACCCTGTGACCTCCACACCGCCTATGCTCTGGCCTGGCTGATCTGCGGTGATTGCACAGGAACTGAAGCCCGTCGTGTTCCAGGAAAGCGTGGACATCTGTCCGGCATTGATCTGCCGCGGATTTGCGCGAAACTCAAGGATACCGGGCTGTACGTTCACACTGCCGCACGCGCGCTGGGATGTCTCGCTCCCCGATGTTACGATGACCGATCCCGACTTGGTTCCCGTTATTGAATACGCCACGGATACCGGATTGGCAGAGGCACCCTCAAGCGGCGCATCACCTGACCAGAAATAACTATAGACACCCGTGCCACCTGCGGCAGTTGCCGTCCAATCCACGAGCTGTCCGGCGCGCGCCTCGGGCGTAGACACGCCGCACGACTGTACGCGCAGGGGGCCGCCGGGTCCGCCCGAAGGCGTTACTATTACAATGGCACTGCCGCAGTTATTGCTCTCATTGAATTCAACGATCTCATTGTCCGAATCGGCGCACACCATGATCCTGTGTGTTCCTTCGGGAATCGTACGCCATTCTCCTGATGTCACGGTTACTTCCTCGTCTATGCCGAGAGATGGAACCGTTGCTGGAAGCGGGAGTATGAGATCATTTAAGGGTAGCGCCGCGAGACGCGCGCGCGTGAGCCGATCCGTGAGGATGCGCGGCACAGAGCGCAGAGTCACGTCAACCGTTTCGTTGTTGTTCAGATCAATGAGAAACGCGTTCTTGAACGACTGGCCTACTCCTCTGCCACTTCTGTTCTGCACTCTGCCGTTGAATGCCACAGTCCTGTTGCGCTCCAGGCGTCCCTCCGCGAGTCGAGGTATGCCCGATATAAGCAAGTCCGGCTGGAGCTGGCTGCCTGGCCCGGGTCCTTGAGTGGTGCATGCTGCGCCCACCGTCGAACATACATTGGCCCCGGCGCCTGGCACCACCGTACACGCGTCCGCAACGCATCCCATGTGATTCAATTGCGATGCAGACCCTACGACGATGACCCGTATGCCAGCCACGCTAGAAGCCGCTCCGCGTGCGTCCGTGACCCGCAGTACCGGATAGACATAGGCGCCTGGCGGGTCATTGAATGTTTTATCCATACGATTGCGGTCGCAGATCGTCGGAGACGCAGGATTATTGACCGTATTTTGCACCGCAAAGGTAGACGCAAGATCAATGTTCCAATCGCACTTGCCGCCGGCTGATACGCCTTTTGCCGGATCCAGCCATCCGTCCGGATCATAACTTGCCACATTATCTCCGCTCACATCCGTGCCGGCCGACAGCCAAATCTGTACCGCAGCTCCGCGCAGTACCGTGATGCTTGCGCCATAAGTCGTGCCATCCAAACTAATACCCGCTTCCGCAACCGGCGGCCGGTTGTCGGGAAGCACAGTGAGCACCTGCGAGGCGCAGTTGTTGTCGGTGAAAAATTCATTGGCAACCGCCGGACTCGGCTGATCTGCACAGAGCGTCACCTTATGCGTACCCGCCGGTAAATTACTCCATATGCCGGAAACCACGGATTTCTCCGCGCCCACAGCAAGTCCAGTTGCCGTTGGAGTCGGCGCAAGCGTCAGATCTATAGAGCCGTCATTACCAAGGTCAACCTTGAAACTCGCGTTGAATGTCGCGGTAGTTGCCGCATCTCCTTGGTTTTTGATTTTACCGGTAAATGTCGCCGTGCCCCTTTCCACCAACGCGGCGGCGCTGGCGGGCAACGGTCCTTCAGACACTACCAGATCAGGCGCGGTTACCCGGACGCTCACACCCCCGGGCACAGAGGCAAATCCCTTATTATCCGTGATTTTCAACATCTGCAGATTAACGATGCCGGGACGGTCATTAAAAGTGTAGGTGCGCGCCGTCACATTACACGCGGCGGGAGACCCGGGCGTCGGAATCTGGTTTTCAAAGGTCACGACGCCCTGATTCAGATCGCTGTTCCACTCGCACCGCCCTGCCACGGACACGCCATTGACCGGATTGGTCCATCCGTCGGGATCCGTACTGCCAGCCGCGGAGAATACGACAGGGGTTGGCGCGCCGCGCACCACCACGACGGGATCGCCGACGGTGGCGCCGTGGTAGGTATTGCCGTTATCCGTGCTGGCCGAGGCAACGGCGAGCGGAGGGTCAGACGGCAGAACTTCCACACTCATCATCCCTTTGTTGGAGCGCAAGCCCGTATTGTCAAAAATGCGCAATGCCTCAAACGCATAGATGCCCGGCGCATCCATAAATACGCGCGAGAATGCGTTGCCCGCTTCATTGGTGAGTTGGGTATCACAGTCCTCCGCAGGATCAAGCGGGTCGTTAATCACATATTCATAAGTCGGTACGCCAGTCGGGAATACCCCCTTATCCAAATCACGATTCCATCGGCATGATCCGCCGCGGGATACGCCGCCGCTCATGCTCCTCCATCCATCCGGATCACTGCTCACTTGATCCGCAGCGCCTACGCGCCGTTGCGCGGAAACCCACAATTGAGCGGTCTCACCCTGCTTGACGCTCACCGTATCGCGATAAATCCTGTTGGCGCTCGGGTTATTACTGATACCCGGCAGGGACACCGGCGCCCCGGGCGCTACGACGTCAACGGTCACGATCGCCGGATCCGACACGGTGCCGCGATTATCCGTAATACGCAATACCGCATAAGTATACGTCCCTATTTCAGCGAAGTTATGGACAAATGATGTCACGCATTCTTTTTCCGTTGCGGGATTGCGATTAGTGCCGGATACATCCTCAAAAGACACCTGTGCATTTCTGTCCAAGTCCGCATTCCATGCGCACTGGCCCGATGCGGTGGCGCTGGCAGGGTGATACACGCCATTCAACGCATTCGTCCATCCGTTCGGATCCGCGCTGATTTCATCCGGTGTCTGGCGGCTTCCGGTAAATGCCGCGAAATATATCCGAGTCGGCACATTTTGCGTAACCACGATGGATCGGCTATAGACGCGAGTCGCATTGACATCAAACGAAATCCCCGCAATCGCGTCCGGCTTTATATTCGCCGAATCTACCACCACTGATGATTTTGCCTGCGCCGACGCCGCATTGCCCCGCTCCACGATCACTTTCGGCGTTTTGGTACCGGCGTTTTCATAGATATGATCTCTCGCTTTTGAAAGTTCCGCACTGCCGTGACATGCGGCGCCAAATCCATTTTCCTGGCATTGACCTGATGGGACATTGTGCGGTATTTCGCCGCATCTGCCTTCCGCGATTTCCACCCGCGTCGTATTGTCCGCGTCCTTATCCGCGCCGCAGTCCCACCAGAATGAATAATTCATCGTGCCGAGCGCATTGCCAGATACGACGGCCGTGAGACGCGTCGCGGCAGGCAAAGTGACCGATGTGGGGAATGCGGAGAGATTGACCGAGACCGCCTGATTGGTCACGGTCACCTCGCATGAGCCATTTTGAGAACCTGAAGAAACCCTGATGGTCTTATCCCCTATCTGGCTAAACACCGTCGTGAATGTCTGGCTTCCCACTGTAGATCCGCTCCGCGGCGTAGCGTCAATTTCCTGCGCCAGCCACGCATAACTGCCCGTGCCGCCGGTCGCGCGCACCGGGAAAATCGGCTCTCCGGTCCGTACGGTTTGCGTTGCCGGATCACAGATCAGCGCAACGCGCGATATGACCTGAATATCGGCGGTCGCCTGAATCACATTATTGAACGCATCCTGATGTGATGTGTGGACGGTGAGCGTACCGATCGCGTTGCCGGTGGTGAGGAGTCCTGCGGCAGACACCGTTGCTTTTCCTTGATCAGTAAGAGGTATGCTCCATATCGCCTGCGTCGTAACGATCTGTTCCGCCGCGGCGCCGTCGGGACCATCAGGATCATATTTTGCTACAAATTGCAACGAATCGCCGTCCACGCGAACTTGCGCCGTACCCGGAAGAATAACGAGCGTCGGCTGGAAGACGCGGATGCTGTTGTCGCACAGGCGCGTCGCCGTGTCGCCGTCGGCATCCGTTACAGTCACGGTCCCGAATTTTGTTCCGGCAGTAGCATACCGCATTTCTACAGACCCGCACTGCTGGGGATTGATACCGCACGATACATTCTGTGTCCATGCATAACTGTAGGGCACCCGTCCCTGTGATGCCACGGCTGTCCATGTGACCGGCTGATTGAGAACCGCAGTCGCGGGAGTTGCGGTGCACACTGCCGCAACGCGCGGTGATCCTACGGTAATCGGTATCCGCGCTTCGCGCCGGGCGCCGCCCCGCTCCACGATTACTTTGCCGAAGAATACGCCTTCTTGAGCGTATATATGCGCCGCCGGCGTAATCGCTCCCTCTTGCATCGTGCCGTTTATCTTGTACCCGATTGCCGCATCCGCGGGATTGCCGCACGCCGCGGTAACTGTTGACGCGTTATCGCTAGGATTGTTGCAATTCCACCAGAATGAATAATTCAAAGAATCGTTGGATGATCCGGTGTATGCGCTCGTATCGGCGCGCAACTGCGCGGAAAGGGGCGCGGGACCCACGGCAGAAGGCAATGCGGTGAGCGTCGCGCTGATCTGGGACATCACGCCAAGCGTGAATGTGGCGTTCTGGGATCCGGCCTGCACCGAGACCGCATAGTCGCCCGCGGGCATGGCGCGCGGCACGGTAATTGCCATATCGCTCCCGCACGAGGCGCCGGAAGGCGGCGCGCATGATGACGGGCTAAATAATATAGCCGGCTGTGCCATCAATGCCGGAAGATTCGTAATATACGCGCTGAACGATACAGCGGTCGGACTGCCGCTTGCATGGGTGATAGTCGCGCGATTGACATTGGATACCGAGCCGCCTTGCAGTATCTCAAAACGGCTCCGTTGAAGAGAAAGCGCGTAGCCGAACGGCGGATTCACGGTGATGGTCATGCGATTCTCCGCTGCCGCGGCCCCGCGACTTACCACCACTTTTGCGCGGTAGGTTCCTGCCAGGGTATAAATCAAATCCGTGGTGCGGACGGAAAGATCAGGCACGCTCGCCGAGACAAAATCCGGTGTACCGCATGCGCTCGGAGCGCTCAATGCCGCGATATTAGTACCCGAAGCATCGCATCTTTTCCAGAAAGTATAGACGAGCGGATCAGCCGGACTACCGGTATAATCCGATGCCGGCGCATCCGCTTGTAATTGCAACACAAATGACGCGGGTCCTGCGGCAGACGGCAATGCGCTCAAACCCACACTCATCTGCGAGGAAACAATCAGATTGAACGGCGGCGCTGATGCGGTAACAGCGCCGGCAGCACCAACCACCGTAACCGGATAGGTGGTTGCGGGCGTAGCGCCGATGCCTCGGGTGGTGGCAACAGTCATGGTCGCGACGCAAGATGTTGCGCCCGGATTGCACGATGCAGGACTAAATGTCACCGTGGCGCCCGCGGGGAGACCGGTTGCAGACAGCGTAACGGATTGCCCGCTCCCTGTTGTTCTGGCAACGGTAATCCCTGTTGTATTCCCGGTTGTAGCGCCCTGTGTTACCGAAATGTTTCCGCCTGCCGCAACCGTAAAGTTGAATGCCATCGTTACTGCCGCGCTCGCCACCGCCGCCCCCCACAGCGTACTCCCTGAACACGATACCGAGTAAGTCGTGTCCGCGGTGGGATTGACGGTTGCCGTGCCTGATGGGGCAAGAGCCGCAGCGCCTGTTACTTGCCAAGAGCCGGTGCATGATGAGGCGTGCGTTGATGCCCATGCAAGCGTAACAGCACTAGCGCTGTTGACGCTCGCCGATGCTCCGCCATTGGCCGTAAGGGATGCAGTGGGCTGGTAGTGCACATTGACCGTAATCGGCGCTTCATTGGAAAGAGCGCCGGGCCGGTCGGTGATCCGTACGGCATTGTAAGTCAGGGGTTTGGAAATCTGCGCATCGTTGTCTGCGCCATCGTTGAAGGGGGCATTGCTGGATTGCGATACCTCACAAGAGATCGGTGATGCGGGATTGGAGATAACGCTCTCATAGGTGGTGGGCGCGTCGCGGGACAGATCAAGATTGAACGCGCACTTGCCGCCAGAGGATACGCCGTTTTGGATCTCTGTCCATCCATCCGGATCAGAACTCTGGCTGGTGGGAGCTGCTTTGGGGCCCAGGAACGCCGAGAAGAACAGCGGCGTGGCAACGCCGAATCTCACATCCACGGATGCGGTATAGATGCGGCTACTGTTGGTGTCTTTGCTCACTCCTGCCACCGCCACCGGCGGACCGTTGGAGAGATTGGCCTGCACTTGATCAGTTGCGGTGCGGCTGTCGGTACCGGCGCAGGTGAGGGTGTAGGTGGTTGCGATGGTTGGATTGACTACCACGCCGGTGCTGTTGTTTGCGGCAGTAGCGGTAGTGAAATTGGCGCCGGTGCAGGAGGATGCGTTGGCGGATGACCAGGTGAGGGTGACGGCTGATCCGGCGGCAACGGTAATCGGTCCGTCAGATCCGTTTGCCTTGAGGTCTGCGGTGGGAGCGTTGATGCTCGCCGCCGCGCTCGCCACCGCCGCCCCCCACAGCGTACTCCCTGAACACGATACCGAGTAAGTCGTGTCCGCGGTGGGATTGACGGTTGCCGTGCCTGATGGGGCAAGAGCCGCAGCGCCTGTTACTTGCCAAGAGCCGGTGCATGATGAGGCGTGCGTTGATGCCCATGCAAGCGTAACAGCACTAGCGCTGTTGACGCTCGCCGATGCTCCGCCATTGGCCGTAAGGGATGCAGTGGGCTGGTAGTGCACATTGACCGTAACCCGCCCGCCGCCCACCCCAGAAAGAGTCCCGACCGCATCAATAATCTGGAAAGCATCATACGCAAATGGCGCGGATGATAGGGCAATATTGGCGGGATCATTTGCGCCATCGATAAATGTATAGTTGTCCGCCCGCGCCGCTTCGCACGATGTCGGCGATTCAGGACTTATTATACCAAATTCAAAGGTAACCGGAGGATCGCGATTCAGGTCAAGATTGAATCTGCAATAGCCATTGAATCTTACGCCGTTTGTTTCATTTTCCCATCCGTCAGGATCAGAGCTCTCGCTTGACGGAGCAGTGCGGAGCCCGAGGAAACCAGAGAAAAACAAGGGCGTCGCAACTCCGGATTTGACATCTACGGATGCCGCATAAGAACGATTGGCGCTGGAATCCTTACTGACACCGGTAACGGCAATAGGCGCTTGACTCGGTACATTCACGGCTATCCCCGCCTGCCGCTGACCACTAAAAACATTCCTCTCCACAATTACTTTGGCGAATTTATTGCCGAGCGTATACGCGGGAGAGACCTGCGCAGACATGGTCTCGCGCGTCTCTCCTCTGCACTTGGCGCCACGGTCGTTTATTACGCATTGTCCGTCATCTGCCGCAATATCATTGGGTAATGCGCCGCAAGCGGTATCAGCTTCCACCTCCGCAACCACCGGACTTGCATTCGCGCAATTCCACCAAAACGAGTAATTCATCGTATCCCCGGCATTACCTGTGTATTGCGATACCGCGGCGGTAAGCGTCGGCGCAAAAGGGGCAGTCCCCACCGTACCGGGATTGACCGTAAGAGCGGTATTCATCCGCAAAGTAACAAAATTAAAAGTAACAGTGATGATCCCTTTGTCGACGAGCGTCTGCTCCTCGTCTGGTGTTATATTCTGCAGTACTGTTCCCGCAGGTCCTCCTGACACAAATACAAACCCAAATCTACCCGCAGGTAAATTTTCGTAATCAGCAGGGACATCAACGGACAAGCCAGAAAAAAATCCCAGCTCGCTATGTTCAAGATTCACTATTAACGACTGAGTTCCCGTGGTAGGCCATCGAGCCCCGTCAACGGTTGCTCTCAATTTCACCGTGCCTTGGGGCGTGCCGACATTAATGACCACCGTATCTTGACTGCTCGCGCGCCCGAGACTATCAGTAACAACAAGGCCGAAAGTAAGCGCGATCTCAAAATTGGGTGCAGTGAAGGTGGGGTTTACATCCGTGAATACGGTACTGATACCTGAAGGAGAAAGAATAGTCCACCGATAAGAAAGCGAGCCGGCATCGCTGTCACCGGATGGATGAGACCCGGAGCCATCCAATGCAACCGTCGATCCCGTAAAAACACTTCTATCATTACCCGCATTGGCAGTCGGCGGCTGACCAACGGTAAACGGCAGATCCCGTTGCGCAGACGCGCCCCCGCGCGACACCGACACGCGAGCGGTGTATGTACCCGACGCAGTGTAATCGCAGGCATCCGCATCAGTAGCAGAATTCGCATTTACTCTTATATCAGGCCGCGTCCCGGAAACACTTACATCGCAATCAAAAGTATAAACCGCATCCCCGCTGGCGCTTCCGGAAATAGCCGCGGAAACATTCACTCCGGTGGCAGGCGTCGTAGCGCCGGCAGGGTTGGGAGCCGTAGCAGTAAGGGAATCCACGGAAATACTCGTCGCAAATGTCCCCATCCACTTCACAATGCGCCCGGCCGTAAGATCGCCATGCACCTGTGTTGCGGCCCGGACGCTGAACGGATCACTCCAATCCGGCAGCAACGCCAGTATGAATAACAAAGAAAACGCAGACCAAAACAGGGGTCTGCGCGCAAGAGAGCCAGAACCAAAACTACTTCTCACTTTTTTGACCGCACGAGAAAAAACTACCAGACACACATTTGTTTTGATAATCTGCAAAATCTATTTCAAAAACCCCGTTATCGTCCGATCAGCACCTTGCCGTTGCTCAAGAGTATGCCCACATATACGCCATCAAGGGTCTTGACGATGCGTCCCTCAATCACGGTCTGCGATTGGTCAAAATCCAACTGTCCGAGAAGTCCCACGAGTACATGCGTTTTTGCCATTTCTTCATCAGTACCTTGCGCGTTTGTGATGATAGCCGGTTTGACGGAATAGATACCGAGAAAATGATCGCCGTGTTCGTATTTTCTTGCCTTCCCGGTCTGCATATTCATACCTATCAGATCTCCGGCGCGCCCATCCCCCTCTTTTTCAAACCACTCAGCATAGTCGCCGGAAATGGTACCCAATGTCCCATGGAGTCGCGTGGCCCAGAAATCAGTAGTCCGATCACCGCCAGCATTATTGAGACTAACAGTCGCAGCGTTTATATCAATCCGCCCTCCTCCGCTGTTTCCATTAGCAAGTATTGCACCACTTCCCGGAAATGATATAGCTCCAGCACTACCCATATTGAATAGCGCGCTCCCTACTGTATTTACCCTGATCCCACTAGAGTCAAACACCATACTTGAGCATCCCGAGCAACCTTGTAACGACAAAGATCCGCCTCCTTGGACCGCAGGAGTGTTCACCTGCGTTAATGCAGTAATTTGCCCACTTGTAGTGATGGTAACCCCTGTACCGCTCCCGACCGTAATATTTGATCCATCATCCGAAATAATAGAATCCGTTATCTGATTCGCGCCCGATGCTTTTGCTATTTTGCCGACCGTGCCGTCGCCTTGAATCGGGTTCACTGCCGCGAACACTTGTTTTATGAACGCCGGAAGCCGACCCGCGCCGATCCGTGGCGCGGCCGCCATCGCTCCCAAGAGTAAAATCAACGCGATATTCAAATAAAAGAGGCGATTCTTGAAAAGATTTTTCATGCGCATAGATTTGAAAATTACAAATTTAAAAATGCCCTAAATGAAGTTCTCCAAGTATAACGCGCCAGACAAAGAATTGACAATGCACTTATCCACAGAACGACCCACTGCCGATGTTGCCCGAAGTTGAAAGCATGATACCCGTGGGACACTGTCCCCTCTAGGTTCCATGGTATGCAATATCGCACAACTTCGGCACCGAGACGGTCTGTGGAAAACAAAGTTGGCGTCAGTAAGCGATTTTTGGTAGAGTAAAAAAATAATCCGCGGCGAAAAGGTCGGTTTGCCGTCATATAATTTTAACTTTCAAAATAACCTTATGAATAAAATGGGACTGGTAGAGGCAGTAAACGAGAAAATCGGCGGCACCAAGAAATCAGCGGAAGACGCCGTGGAGGCGGTATTTGATACCATCACTAAAGCGCTCTCCAAAGGAGAAGAAGTCGGCATCACCGGATTTGGCGTGTTTCTTGCAAAAAAGCGCGCGGCGCGCATGGGAGTCAACCCCCGCACCGGAGAGAAAGTACACATCGGCGCGACCACCACCCCGAAGTTCCGCGCAGGCAAGTCCCTTAAGGACGCGGTGAAATAGAGTATCCGATATCATCGCAGTCAACGAAAGCGGCTTTTGGGGTGCTTTTGTTTTATCAAGCGAGTAGAGAGAATCGATTTTGCCTCCTCGTCAAAATAATGCTTCGGTAAAAGGCAAAGACATTTGCTTTTTACCTCGCGTTCGATTCTCCATCATTATTTAAGTACCATAAAATCCTCCGCAAGGGAGGGTTTTATGGTATAAAGCGGGTAGGGAGAATCGAACTCCCGGCAACAGGTTGGAAACCTGTGGTATTGCCACTATACGATACCCGCGATATCATTCCGGACTAAGTCTGGAATGAGTCCTGCTTCAGATCATTGAAAGCGCCCGAGCAATATGCGCCGTATTCACGGGCATTCATGCCAAGTATAGTATCACGAAAATCAGTATTTACAACATGTGAAAAACGACTCTCTCCGCCCACATAGTCATTCAACGTAGACCACGGATACGAAACAAGATCGTCCAGCATTATTCCAGACTTAGTCTGGAATAATGGATAAGGATTAAAATGGATATATTTTGTGAGATAGGTCGCGTATTCTCCCTTGTCTATATGCCTTGCTTTAAAGCTTCCCTCAAAGAGCGCACCGCTTCTCTCATGGCGCTTATTAAAATACATAGTGTAACTTACGCCTACCTTGTGTAAAAATTTGCTTATCGCCCCATCGCTTAATCCACGCACTGCCAGGTGGTAATGATTTGGCATTAAACACGCTGCCACCACCTCAACTATGGGGTCCCTCGGGATCAAAACATCTCGTGGACGCAACATTATTGGATCAAAGTTAGCGGGGATATCCTGGAAGTTGTTGAGGAGATACAAGGTATTTACAAAGCGTGTTCTTTCCCGATCATCAAAGAAAACAACGCGCTTATCAACGCCGCGATTGTAGATATGATAATATTCATCTTTTAAAAAAACTTCCTTTCTCATATTGTGAAATAAAGGATAATCCTAGAACATTCCAGACTTAGTCTGGAATGGAACAATTCGGGCTGCTGGGAATTGAACCCAGTCCTCGTGTTCCCAAAACACGTGTACTACCGGTATACTACAGCCCGTTTTTTTCTCTAATGTTTCACAATTGTGAAACGTAAAACATGAAACATCTCAATAAACTTTCTCCCAAACAGCGTTTTCAAAATGTTTCACTCTCGCCTTCTTGTTTTCTTTGTTTATAGCGATCGCAAGCACATCTATTTGCCACTTCTGATGCGTTGGGTATCTCTTTTCAAGAAGGTACGTCTCACAGATCTTCTGAAGCTTCTTTATTTTTAAATAATTGATACTTGCCTCGGCAAGATAATGTTCCACGTGTTTTGCCTCCCTTGTCTTCACCTCACAAAATACAAGCATCCCATCTTTCCTTGCCACTATGTCTATTTCTCCCCATGCCTTTAAGTAATTCCTTTCAAGCACGATGTATCCCTTCCCAATCAAATACTTTGCCGCTATCACCTCCCCTACATCGCCAAATTTTCTTTTTTGAGATGGCATGGAGGTAACACGTGAAACACAAGGAAGTCGTACTCAACGAATTTCATCCCTATAACCGATGTTTCATGTTTTACATCCGATATATGGGCGTTGTAGGGATTGAACCTACGGCCTTTGCAATGTGAATGCAACGCTCTACCACTGAGCTAAACGCCCTCGCGTTTCATGTACTACTTCACAGCGTACACCAAAATATTCTCTAAATCAAAATGCCCCACAAAGGGACATTTTATAAATTAAGTTTGTTGATTAGCTTTTCGTGGGGATATTCCAAAATGTCCCTTAGAAATCTATCGTACATGTCCATTCTGTATTGGAACTCCTCGGTGT
>MHQR01000019.1 GCA_001820725.1 Candidatus Sungbacteria bacterium RIFCSPLOWO2_01_FULL_54_21
ATTATCAACTAATCAATCCGCCAAATGTGCCTGCCTAAAACAGCGGACAGATCATAAAAACACATAAGCAAAAACTTATGCTATAGCATAAGTTTTCTGCATTTATGAGAGAGAAAAGAAACTCCGTAGATTGGCATCTTCGTCTATCGAGGCAGTTTCGATATACCGAATGGCATGTCCCACATCATACAACTTCCGTAAAAAATGAATCTCTTCTCTACACGGATACGGGAAGACGAACGTGCTTTTTTGCAGGGGATAAAAGCCCATCCGCTTGAGGTAGTGACGCATCCCTTCTCGTGCCCATTTGTTCCGCTCCGGTATGTCAAAAAGCACGACACGCCAGATACCGTCCCAACGTTCCTGCGGAGCGATCCGTAGATCGCCCAATGTCCTTTTTACTACCTGTTCCTCGCCAAGATCGGTCAGCGTTATCTGCATGCCGCCGTCGTTCTTCGCCACTTTCAGATATTTGCGGGCCCGAAAGTAACGCATCAGTCGCTGGAGATCTTTTTTATCAAAATAGCGGCGGTGTCTGCCGAAGCGCGAGAATGCAGAAAATATGTTCGGCGCCACGGCGGCGACGGACAGCACGCCGCACACCGCCACCATGCCAAGCAACGCAAACCCGAGATTCGTTCCGGTTTTTTGGGCAATATCATATAGATTGCTCTTCCGCCGATCTTTTTTTGTGGCGCGTTCTATCGCTTCCCACTCCTTTTTCAGGTGGGCAAGCAAAAACATTCGGTTTTCCTCCACGCCAACCACGCGCTTCAGAAGTTTATGCTCATACTTCCTCTTGAAAAGCCGTTTTGCCATAAGTGTAGAAAAGATATGCGATAGCGTATCTTTTCTATCATATCAGTTTTTCTGCGCGGCACACAGAACGATCAATTCTCTGCCTGCCTTATCCCATGAAAAGTTTTGTTTCCATTGTACTCCCTTTTTTATGAGGGTGTCGCGCAACATCGGCTCGTCGGCGATGCGCATCATGGCTTCAGCAATCGCCGGCGGACTGTGGGGATCCACGAGGAGAGCCGCTGGCCCGCCGATTTCAGCAAGAGAGGATATGTTTGATGTAATGACTGGAATGCCGCAATCCATACCTTCCAATACCGGATACCCGAACCCCTCAACAAAACTGGGAAACACCAGCGCCTCGGCTCGGCGATAGATATACGAGAGCTGGCCGTCATTGAGATGACCGATAAAACGCACCGCATTGCCAAGCCCCTCTTTGCTAATATACGCACGGACCGCGTCTGCGCACTCCCCCGTCGCGTTGCCGCCGATGACGAGCGTGTGATCGTGATGCTTTTTATAAAACAAAGCAAACGCGCGGACGATGTTCATCACGTTTTTACGCTCTTTCACGACACCGATGAAAAGAAAAAACTTTTCCGGTAGGGGTATCGGCGTCTCCGCCGCATCGCACACTTTTTTGTATCCGCAGTACACCACGGATATCTTTTCCGCAGGAATACCGAACAGGCGCATGGTCTCGCGGCGCGTTGCTTCTGATACCGCGATGATGTGGTCAGCACGGCGAAGAGACCGACCGTGATACCAAAATACGATGCGCTTTTTCAGCGCATCGCGCAGAGCGTAAACGCATGCGTTTACGGGGGGAAACGCGAGATATCCGTAGTCCCACGCAAGGACGATCGCGCGCTTCGGTTTCCAAAAAAACGGCACCACGGGCGTATTGAAGAGATAAACATCCGCAGGAGATTTATTCTTCAGCCGCGTGAGCCATAGCCAGCCGGTACCCAGCACTTCCAGCCGCCATCGGTGCCCTGGGAAATCAGGCATGACCCGCGGTATTTTTTTCACGAAAATAATGTAGTCGTTCTGTGCATCATTGGCGATCATGCCGCGCGTGAATTCAAGGATACCGCGCGCCAGTCCTGCGGGCTTGTTCTCTCCGTACGGATGTAATATCACACCGATGGTCATAGATGCATGAGCATAAAATCCGTAATATCCGCCGCGCGCATGTCCCATGAATAAAGTCCTCCTGCCGCGTGCGCAACTTTGCGATGCGCTTCATCCGAATGCGTCAAGACGTATTGTATGCGCTCTGCCGCGTCTGCCGAATCATCGGGCGCGCAGAAAAAAACTTTTTCTTCCGATACGGCGGTCTCAATCGCGGGCGTACGGCTTGCGACAATGGGACGGAACGCGGCCATATATTCAAACAACTTCATGGGAGAGGTATGGAAATAAGAGTAGGCATCTTTTTCGGTGCCAAACACAAGGAGCACATCCGCGGCCCACAGCCATCGGGGAATCTCGGCATGATCCCGCGACCCCGCGCACACGAGATTTGGCGGAATCCCTTCTCCCAGCATTTGCAAAGCATCCGCCGTCCCGCCTACGAGATAAAACAGGACATCGGGAAGCAGACGCGCGGTATGTACCAATGTATCAAGTCCTTTCCAAGGATATATTCTTCCCACATACAGGGCAATGTTCTTATCCGGAGGCAAACCCAGTGCGTGCCGCGCCGCGATTTTTTCCTCTGGATGGCGAAACAACCCGGCATCATAGCCGTTGGGCCTCATCATGATATTCTCCGGCGGAATCGAAAACACGGCCTCGAGCTCTTTTTTAATAATATCATTCACGGCGATGGTGGCGCGCACGCGCCAAAACAAAAGCCGAAACGCCCATCTTTTTTTCTTCGCATCATGCATCTCCGCAAAATACGGAACGCCGAGAAATGGAATCAGAAAAAATGAGAACTGATCAAGGTCGGTGGTATAGATAATAAAACCTTCCCTGCGGATATACCGCCGCCAGCCAAGATGCAGGAAGTACTGAATGGCAAAGACAAGCGAACTCGCCGCAAATCCCACTCGTGAGCCGTACCAGTCGGGCACCCATCGGCGTGTCATCGGCACATCTGTGCGAAGGCCGTAAAACTCCTTGAGCGATCGTACATCCGTGCCACGGCTCGGCACAACCAGTTCAATATCAACACCCTGCTCAATAAATGCCTCGCACATTTTGGCGATCTGGATGCCGTGGGCCTTTTCCGTGGGCATCCGAGCATTGGCGACATACATGATGCGCGGCAATCTTTTTTCGTTCATAGTACGCGCCGGACACGCGGCTCCTCTTCGCGTATCCATGCGACCAGCCGCCGCATGCCTTTGGCAACAGAAACCGCAGGACGCCAGCCCAGATCGCGGGCAATGGCGCGGATATCAGAGATATATACTTTCTGATCTCCCGGGCGCCAGTCGCCAAACGCGTGGGGCACCGGACGCCCCAATTCTTTGGCCAAGAGCGCCAAAACCCCGCGCACGGATACCGCGCGACTTGGCCCGCCGCCGATATTGTAGATTCTGCCTTTTACTTTTTCGATTTTGAGAAACGCCGTTTCGTACAAACGACACACATCACTGACATCGAGCACATCGCGCGTCTGATAGCCGTCGCCGTATACAGTAATCGGACGGCCGAACAACGCGGCAATCGCGAACCACGCGACCCACCCCTGCTCTTCCATGCCGAACTGATGCGGACCGAAGATGCACGACTGCCGGAACACCACGGTTTTCAATCCATATATCCGCGCATAATCGTGCACGTACTGGTCCGCCGCGCCTTTACTGCATCCGTAGGGAGAATGAAAATCAACTGACTGCCGCTCGGAGACGCCCGCAACGCCCGCGCGATAGCGCCATCCGTCACGCGTGCGGCGAGTGCCCAATGCCGTCATCTCGCCGTATACTTTGTTCGTGGAGGCATACATAATCGGCGGCTGGCTAGGCGACTGCCGAATCGCTTCCAGCACATTCAGAGTTCCTAGCGCGTTTTCCCGAAAATCCCTTTGCGGGTCTGCGACCGATGTCGTTACTGCCACCTGACCCGCTAAATGCAAAACAGCGTCGGCGCGACGCACTTCCCGCTCAAGCGCTGAAACGTCGCGCGACACATCCGCGCGCACGGATGTTAGTTCCTTGCCCCATTTTTTTGACAGCCATGCTAGGTTGTCCCTGGACCCCGAACGGGAAAAATTATCGAGTACGGTGACGGTCCACCCGCGCGAAAGAAAATGATCGGCGCTGTTCGTGCCGATAAATCCGGCGCCGCCGGTGATCAAGATATGACGTTTTCTACTCATAGAGAATGTGGGAGATAGGGATATTCTACCTGATGAGATGGCATCAGAAAACCGGCCATGCGGTCTATAGTAGGACCCAGCGCGTGATCGCGCATGACGATATCGCGCAATGCGGCATTGGGCCGCTTTTCTCCCGCAAGCGCCACAATGCGATCGGCCAGCGCCTCCGGCCGATTGTCTGGCAAAAAATATGCAGACGGCAAAATAGTGCGATACCCCATGTTGGATGTGATGACCGTAAGGCCACACGCCATGGCTTCCAGCACCGCTTTATCCAAGGAACCCGTGCGCGAGCAGTTGAGGAACATGTCGTATCCCCCCAGCAGAGCCGGCACGTCGGAATACGGACGAGGCCCTGCAAAATGAATCATCTCGGCGAGGCCTTTTTCTTGCGCCAGCGACCGAAGTTTTTCCGCGTAGGCGAGATCCCCGAGCGTGAGCGGTCCGCCGATGATCGTAAGCGTCCATGGGATTTTTGACGTTTCGCGCAAGATAACGCACGCCGCAATGATCGTCTCGTAGTGCTTTACTGAAGATATCCTGCCCACACTGATCATGCGTAGTGAGGTTGTAGCTTGCAGGTTGTCGGTTGTAGTTCTATTGCTTATCGGTTTGAAAAGATCGGTGTTGATCGCCTGTCCCAAATGAATTACTTTTTTTGACGGAAGACGGAACCCCGCTTCCGATGACGTAAAGATCGTATACACTATCCGCTCGGCAAGCCGCAGGCGCCACGACACAGCGCCATGCGCATACCACAGGGACGCTGACGTGCGGCGCCCCAAGAGAAACGGACTTGCGGCAAGGACGAACTCGGGAATCTGGTGAAAAAATATCGCGTCAGCCCCCGCAAAATGCTGTGCGCACAATTCCCAGAATTTCATGAGACGCCGGATTTTCGCGCGAAGCGGATGCACTCCTTCTCCATCTTCTCCAAACGTATGAACACTGACGTGTGACGAAAATTCAGATGTGCCCGCGCACTTGGCAATAATATGCGTCTCGTCCGCGCGATCGGCGAGCAGACGAAACCAATGATAAAATGCCCCAAGATTGGAGTCGTCTCGATCTACCGCTTGTGCTACAATAACAAGCTTTTTC
Source organism: Candidatus Sungbacteria bacterium RIFCSPLOWO2_01_FULL_54_21 (assembly GCA_001820725.1). Classification (GTDB taxonomy): domain Bacteria; phylum Patescibacteriota; class Minisyncoccia; order Sungbacterales; family HO2-52-23; genus WO2-54-10. The sequence goes on from MHQR01000019.1 coordinate 5,234, forward strand.
ATCCTACCCATATATAACAGAGCTGCTCGTCATTGAGTTTTTGACGATCTTCTCCTTTATCTTATGCGTATTTCCGTGCTTGAGAAGCCCGAGATACGACTGTAATCTCTCCTCTGAAGCATCATCCCGCAATCGAGCGAACATTCTCCGTCGCGTAGTCCTTCGCAACACCCGATGATCGGGAAAATGCACCCACCGGAGGAAATCAATGCCGGACGCGAATGTTTTGTTTATTTAGACCGGAAGTTCCGGTTGCCGTTCGCGTCCACCACGAATATGCGAGAGGCCGCCTATGCCACCATCTTTTGAATACTCTCAAGATTGCACCTCATCCGGAATCTGTAATTCCTTAGCCCCTCACACCAAGTAGTAGCAGTATGAAGCGTATATGCATCGCACACAAAGAGAAAACGTATCCTCTCCTATTCCGGCAGATGCAAACGCGGAATTTGGCCGCGCATAACCGTAGCCATACGCAGAACGCCTACTATCCACTTCTATCATAGCACAAAAATTGAAAATGATCCCGACGACGTATCTATCGTCGGGATCATGATATTTCTGTCCATCGGGGGACAGAGCCGAGTGCCCATGCGACCAAGTGCAAAAGCAAAGATC
>MHQR01000020.1 GCA_001820725.1 Candidatus Sungbacteria bacterium RIFCSPLOWO2_01_FULL_54_21
CGCAAAAAAATCCGCCTTCTCGGCGTTCGCATAGAAAAACTCTCATAGGTTCACATAAAACGCTCGAGCGTATTAGATGAACCTATGATCTTGAGCATGAAAAAGGGCTCTATCCTGGATGGATAGAGCCAAACTGCGATACGCGCAAAGAGCTTGTACTAGTCAATGTAGCGGATACCTATAACTCGGCTGTCCGCCTGCGGATACCGGGTATCACTCACAATCCTGAACCGATTTCCCTGATAAGAAATTATTTGATTCAGAAGGATGCCGTTCTCGTTGGCACCAAGAATGTTTTCCACCTGTGCGGTAATGTGAAGGATTTCTCTTCCGGGCCACTCATGCGGATCAACACAAACGCGGATATTCATGACATTCCTCCCTTGTAATGTTGCCGGTACTGCCAGCGAATTTCGCCCATGCGGGTTCGCGAGCAGTAGCCGGCAACCTTGATGCGTGAATTTTCAAAGACCTGACAAAGAACGCCTTCGCTTGTGGCGAAGGCGTTCGGGGATTTTCTTTCTTCGGTCGTTTACCGCATATCCCAATACCGCCTTCGCTGTGAAGACATCTCACGCATCATCATGCCCATCATCATAGAGGGCATCATGTGAGCGGCTTGGTTTGTGGATACATTGGACATAATCAATACGTAGTACAAAATGGAAACCTTGTCAAGCGGCAACACCAGCATTGCGCTCCAGACGGCCAAGCCGTTTTTCATGATCTTCCACCGCTTCACGCATGTCGGGAACATCGGATATTTCTTCGTGCATGAGATCAAGGCGCTTGTTCACCGCCCGGAAGCCATCATCCATTTTTTGCTCCAGCCGACGGACATCTCCTTTTAGGCCTCCTATCTCTTCCTTGACTCCTCTAATCTCATCTCCCATATCTCCGATTTGTTGCCTTACCCCCCCGATCTCTTCAGTAACCCCGCCAAAACCGCGCTTTACCATCAGCGCCAAATCATCAATAATCATTTGTTTCTTCGGCACCCGTCCAGTATATGTCTCTCTCCCGATATGTCAATCCACTGTACTTTTCCCCAGCCGCGGCCGCTTGACACCAACGTAGCGCCCATGCTACCATTCCAGCAACGATATGATATCTGCTTACCTTTCGGCAAAAATAGCAACATGGTGGTGGACTTTGCACACAGCGCAAAGTCCGCATTTGGCGATTCGATAAGCAAGCAAAACATCGAATCCCCCGTAAACGATCGTTTACGCCCTCTGGACTTTGCCGGAGGGTATTTTGTTTGTGTTGCAGGGCGGCCGTTTATCTCTGAGAGATAAATTGCCGGCCGCCAGCACAAGGCGTGTTGGCAATACCGCTCTTTGACAATGAGAGCTGTTGAGCAACCCAAAATCGGTTGAAAGGAAACACGATGCACGGCTTCATGTCTAACCCTATTCGCCCACTGGGTTCCGTGAGCGACTTTGTCGTTGACGAGTTCCCGCTTCTGCTCGCAAACGTACGGCAAAACAGAATGACCCCTGACGATCTCGCGCAGCGTTGCGAGGATAAACTTGGCGCCGTCTCTGTTCCATATCTTTTGGAGCACTTTCGTGGACACCATGACATAGCGCTTCTTGATATGCTATTCATGGAATCGGGAATCGTGCATTCCGGGGGAAATCCTGGCACTTTGCTTCAGAGCATGGTAGATCGCTCCGCTCAATCCCTTGGAAGAATTCCTGCAATGACGTATGAGGATTTAATTTTTGCCAATCCCAAAGGTGATATGCGTGTGTTCTGTGAGGGCACTATTGGAGTGTCCGAGAAGAAATTCTATCGGAATCAGATGCGCGCCGAAAGGCAACTCAAGCAAGCCGCGATATTCTGTCGGACGGCTATTGAGGAACTCGCCAAAGCGAACGACCAGGTTGCTTTGCGGGATATGGTATGCAGTACATTGAAGGCGGCAGCCAGCGAGACCTATCACATGGCACAGGGTGTCACGGCAATGAACGCGGAATTGCCGGTCGAGCATTTCGCCGTGATCCGGCAATATTTTGCGGCTCATCCGTTCCGCGGATTCAAGGGCCCCAGCGGAGTATTTTCACTCGGACTGTTCAATCTAGAATTGCTTCTTGCCGGAGATCGACTGTTAGCAAGCAATCCTGAGTATTTGGCCTATTATCTAGAGGAGAATGTACCGTATTTGCCGAGGGTCGACATGCAAGAAGCCAGAGATCTGTATACAAGAGCCGCAAGCGGAAGAACCGTTTTTGCGCTTTTGGATAGGATCTCTGGTAGCGGCATTGATGCTGATCTCGCAGGCAAGTGCAGGGATGCCGCGATTGAGATTGGTCTCGCGATCCGTCTTTTTCGCGGAAATCATTACAAGGCCGTTAAGCATCAAATCCCCGATGTTTTGGCCGGATCTACGCCAGGCACAGGAGAAGCAGATGCAGGAAATCTACTGATTGAACGTATGAAAATCAGACACGAATAGGAGAGAAAGCTATGCCCATTCCTCGCGTTGAACTGACCGATGGGTATGAAATTTCCCGCATCCTCAAAGGTGGGTGGCAACTCGCTGGAGGACATGGCTCTGTTGACCGCGCAGTAGCGATCAGAGACATGTTCGCCTTTCTGCAAGCCGGAATCACAACATTTGATTGCGCCGACATATACACAGGCGTGGAGGAGATGATCGGTGAATTTCGAAAGACGTTTCTCAAAGAGCATGGCATCATTCCTGCGCAAATCTGGTTTGAACAGATGTTCAAGATTCATACGAAATTCGTACCGGATCTTGACGTACTGCCGCGCGTCAATCGCGCTTACGTTGAGAGTGTCATTGACCGCTCGCGGTCGCGTCTCTGCGTTAATTGTCTGGATCTCGTACAATTCCATTGGTGGGATTACGAGATACCGCGGTACGCCCAAACCGTGCTTCTGCTCGCTGAAATGCAACGAGCAGGGAAAATTCGTCATATCGGAGTTACAAACTTCGACGTGCCTCACCTGTCTGAAATTATCAATGTCGGCGTTCATGTAATTTCAAACCAGGTGCAATACTCCTTGTTGGACCATCGTCCGGAAAACGCCATGGTGAAATTCTGCCTCGGTCATGACGTCAAGCTCCTCTGCTACGGTACCCTTGCCGGAGGATTCATTTCCGAAAAGTGGCGTGGCGCAGAGGAGCCGCAGGAGCCACTGGAAAATCGTTCCCTGGCGAAATACAAGCTGATCATTGATGAGTTTGGAGGATGGGAGTTGTTTCAGGAACTGCTCACTGTCCTTTCGATGATTGCCCGCAAACACGACGTGAGTATTGCGAACGTCGCAATGCGCTATGTTCTCGATAAGCCGCTCGTCGCTGGCATCATCGTAGGCGCGCGGAACACCGCGCACCTCAATACACTGGCAAAGACGTTTTCGTTTGAACTCGATCGTGAAGATCAGGGGGCTATACACGGCGTCCTTGATCGCTCGATCGAGCCCCGCGGAGACGTATACGATCTCGAACGGGCCCAGGGAGGCAAGCATGCCTCAATCATGAAATACACCCTCAATAAGTAGGGGGTGAGTCGGAGGGGGACACCACCACGGTGCTCCCTCATTTTATTTTCAATAGAATCATACTTGAAACACCATCATGGATACGGTATTATCAGCGTATGATAAATAATGAAAATCCAAACGACACATTCATGCTCTACGATCTGAAAGTAGATGTCGTAGCGCCGCGCGGGAACATGATCTGCAATCACATTATAGGGGATTACTTTGAATTGAAAGGAGAAAATCTATCCATCCCCGCCGGAAAAAGCTTCTCCATTTATGCGCTAGCCGCATTACTGCCATTGCTTCCGGCAAAACAGCGCCCAACGGACAAAAACGACTGGATGACGACTGACCAAGAAGTCGCATGCCCCGATCCCCACTGCGGAGCGCTTTTCCGTATTACGCGAACAAAAGAGCACGTTTTTCGCCATTCAGAAGTAACCGCCATCCCGCTCAAAGAGACAGATACATTTTCTTGACATTGGATCACAGAGGAGTATCTTGGAGGAAACTATGCTTTCGGATTCCCAGTTGCGCATCGTGACCAGCGTATTGGTTTCCAGCGGAGAGGTATTTCTTGCGTCACTGGTGGTGCCTTTTTTCACCAGAGAGTTCAGTCCTATTGCATTCGTTCTCGGTATTATGTTCACCGCAGGCGCATGGTTCATCGCTTTAATCATCGGTAAATATATTTCTTGAGTATGACCCACTTAGCCATCTTTTATCTTGCAGGCGCTATTCTGCTTTTGGCGATTGCCATCGTGGTATATCCCACGCTTCGGCATCGTTCCCAGTGATAGGAGCATAGAACAGACAACGCCTATCATGTTTCCGTATCCCTATGCTTGAGATGTGGATCTTCGCCATGACGCTGGCAAAAGACATCCAAACAGTATGAACCAACTCCAACTTTTTTATCTTACCATCGCGATTTTTCTCCTTGCCGTTGCGATCGTTGTCCACCCGACACTTCGCAAAAAGTCAGGGCGATGATTTCATGGGGCTACCCACATCTTGACACGATGGGGGTATCTGATAAGATAGTCATACTGTTATGAATCATTGTATTTCGCCCACAACTTCATATTTCTTCGGCTTTACCTACTTTACCCAACGGAGTTGGCGGTCTTGAAATATACAGTGAAGTAAAAGCGTAAATGACCGGCCGACTCCTCAAGAAAGAGGGGTTTTTTGTTGGCACATTGTCTTTTGACGCCGCGCACGGAATCAGTAGTTCCGCGCCCGACGCCAGAGGATAACAGGTATCCTGCTGGAGATCGTCAGTACGAGATCTTTGATAACCAAATAATCTCAAGGGGTTAAAGGAGACATCGGCCCATGTGCAGGCAATGTTTGATGCGCTCGGCAGATTAAGATTAGAAAACCCGACCATACTTCAAGTGAGGAGAAAGGCATGTACGAGCACGGAGGTATTGAGAAAAATGGTGGAGTGCAGGAAAGGGCCGAAGAGCCGAACTGCCTTCACGAGGGACCGTATACAAGGATACACATCGTTTCTACGGGGGTTGTGACGCAGTTTTGTGCTCGTTGCGTGGCACAAGTCACGGCCTTTCATAAGCAGGCGGGGTCTTCTATTCAAAACCTTGGCCCGGCGGAATAACATTCAGGAGATTGGTATGCAGATAATGTGCATGGAGCCGGAGAGGAAGGCCGCGGAACATCTCAACAGCCAACGAGGAGCTCGTTCAACGATCGTTCTCTGCGGTTCTGTCTCCGAAGTGCTCGCCAGGATCACGGAGGAAGGAGGAGACCCATATAAAATTGGGGTCATTCCCAAGACCGAGATTACACAGGATTTTCTCTTTGTTCTGGAAGAATCCGCAACTCTGCAAATTGTCTGCGAGTGGCGGCTTCCCTTGAGGGTACACCTCGCATAGGGTGTGCCGAAGTCATCTGATCATCAGCACGGGAGTGTCGCCATGCGACACTCCCATTTTCTTTTTCAACCGCCAAGGGATTGACGCTTCTTTCGACTCCGTGCTACTGTATCGTCATCATGAAAATCGTGCGACAAAGCCATGGTCTGCATCTCGGACTTCTCCTTACCAAGAGGGCGGGCTTTGTTGGAGCGCATCAGTAGATGTACAGAAGCAAAAGAACTCCGGCAATCCTTCCCCAGCGCGGGAGGGATTTTTGTTTACATGGGCATCCGCGTGTCTAAGGCATGTGCGACCCACAGAAAAAGAGCACTCGTTCTTTGGACATCATTTCATGTTTCGCTGGATGGGGGGATCAGTGATGGCAGATACAAGATTTCTAAACGCCCTTTCAGACCAGGTGTTGATTCAGAGATTCAAACAGTTCAGTGGTATAGATCGCGATCTCGTCCTGCGTGTCCTCAAGCAAAGATTCAATAGAGGGTCATTGAAAGCTGACCTGCCGAGCAGTCTCCGTCAAGCACTTAAAGATAAGGTTTAATGTCTGATCATTACGGGTTCATCTCGGGCGGATCCTTTAATGGCCGCCCATTTTCTTTTTGCCACTAACGAGGTTTAACCTCGTTAGTGGCGCTTGACTATTTTTATGCTATCGGACACACTAGTGCTAATAAAATCTCATTTTTTATTCACCTTTATCCTACTTTTTTATGATGGAGCCGCTTAAGAAGAGCTATCCCACGCTCATCATTGTATTCGTCATCGCGTTTCTTCTGGGCTATGGGACATCGGCCAGGATCATAAACAAGAATAAGACGGCGGACGGCGGTAAGACCGCCGAATCCGCAGGAGCGGCAGGCGAAACCGGCACGCAGGGAGAGGCACAGACCGCTGAAAATGCGGAGGAGGAAAATCCGGCATCAGCCCTTGCCCAGATTTCGGCAAGCATGGGCGGCATCAGCACGGTATCTGCCGACAATCAAACCGCAGGGACCATGGTTGCCCTTACGGTAAAAGCGGAAAAGGACACGTGGGTAGCCATCCATGAAGACAAGAACGGCAAGCCGGGCAATATCCTCGGTGCGCAACTCTTCGCCAAGGGCACGCATACGGGCAACGTGGAATTGCTTCGCTCCACGACGGCGGGCATGAAATACTATGCCATGCTCCACGCGGACAACGGCGACAAGAAATTTGACTACGCGGCGGATATGCCGCTCGCGGCCTCAACCGGAGGCATGATCGCCGCAGAATTCATGGCGCAATAGTATCTTCCATTTGACGTCGAGAAATCCGGCTTCCAAAATGGAAGCTGGATTTCGTCTATACTCGTATGCGACCCTCGCCCGAACAACTTTCCGCGTTCAAACGGGCCATCTGGAGCCACTACCACCGACTGGGCAGAACAATGCTGTGGCGGCGTACGCGCGATCCCTATCGCATCCTTGTTTCCGAGATCATGCTCCAACAGACACAGGTTGATCGCGTACTGCCAGCATACACCGCGTTCATAGAAAAATTTCCTAATTTTGCCTCGCTTGCGCACTCACCCGTCGCTGACGTACTGCGCACATGGCAGGGACTTGGCTACAATCGCCGCGCCGTGTGGCTCAAACGGCTTGCCGAAATTGTAATCGCCAAGCACGGCGGCCGTTTGCCGCAAGACACAGACGCGCTCCGGCGCTTGCCCGGCATCGGGCCAGGGACCGCAGGAGCCATTGCGGCGTTCGCGTTTCAAAAACCCGTCGCGTTTATCGAAACCAACATCCGCCGCGTGTACATTCATTTCTTTTTCCCCAAAGTAGCCGGCGTGCCGGACGTGCGCATTTTGCCCCTCATCACCGCAACCGTAAGCAAGCAGAACCCCCGCGAATGGTATTATGCCCTCATGGACTATGGTGCTATGCTTGGGCTAAAGAAGGGGATGGCCAACCCCAACCGCCGGAGCAAGAACTACACCGTACAATCACACTTTGAGGGATCGAACCGGCAATTGAGAGGCAGAATCCTGGCCGCATTGCTCGCCGATCCATCCCACACCCTGCCCCTGCTGGCACAACAGCTCAACGCACCGATAGCCAAAATAGAAGCCGCCCATAACGCCCTTCGCAAAGAAGGCCTGATTCCTTACGATTAAATCGCAAATGATGCAACATCGGCGCAACGATCGGCACAGGCGCCGAGGGTATCGGGGACAGGGTAACCCGTAGGCACATGAGTATCCTATCCGTATCACGCCTTACCAAACAATTCGGCACATTCACCGCCGTGGACGATCTTTCGTTTTCCCTGAAAGGGGGGGAAATCCTCGGCCTCCTGGGCCCCAATGGCGCGGGAAAGACCACGACCATCCAAATGCTGTTGGGCGTGCTGACCCCGACACTCGGCGCCATAAAATATTTTGGCAAGGATTTTACCCGGCACCGCGAGGACATCCTTGAAGACGTAAACTTTTCCTCCACATATACGCATTTGCCGTGGGGATTGACCGTGCAGGAAAATCTACGCTTTATTTCTTTTTTGTACAAGATCGCCGACCGCCCGGCGCGCATCAGCAAGGTCGTCTCGTTGTTTCGTTTGGAAGAATTACTGTCGCGTCCCTTGATTGAACTCTCGGCAGGACAGCTGACACGCGTGAATCTGGCAAAAGCATTTATCAATTTCCCCAAAGTATTGCTCCTGGACGAGCCCACCGCATCGCTCGACCCCGAAGCCGCAAAATACATCCGCGAATTCCTGCTCAACGAGCGCAATCAATTCCAAGTATCTATTATCCTCACCTCGCACAACATGGCCGAAGTAGAGGAAGTATGCGACCGCGTTATTTTCATTGACCACGGACGCGTCATCGCCGACAACACGCCCACGGAACTTGCGCGATCGGTGGAGACGTGCCACATCGAATTACTGATCAAAGAAGGCACGGAGCGCGCTATGCGCTATGCTACGGAGCGGGGCAACGGCTCTCGCGTCGAGGGGAAGCATATCATCATTGACGTAAAGGAACGCGACATACCGGGATTCCTGCACGGACTCATGGACCGGGGCATTGCCTATGACGAAATTTCCATTGAAAAGCCAACGCTGGAAGATTATTTCCTTGCCGTGACCAAAAAAGAATGAACCTCTACCGCGTCTGGGGCATGACGCTCCGCTACATCTACGCATTCCGCCACAACATCGACAAGATGGCGGACGCTTTCTATTGGCCGAGTATTGATTTGCTCCTTTGGGGCCTGACCTCCACCTATCTCACCTCGCTCAATCCCGATGGCGGACAAACGGCCTTCTTTGTGGTGCTGTCCGGCATTCTTCTCTGGCTCATCGTCTGGCGCGGTCAGGGAGAAATTACTATGAACGCGCTGGAAGAATTCTGGGAGCGCAATCTCATCAATCTCTTCGCGTCTCCGCTCATGTTCCGCGAATGGATGGCATCCCTTTTAGCGCTGGGCTTTGTAAAAGCCGTCATGAGTTTTGCCTTTGCCGTCACTCTTGCATGGGTGCTGTACGCAGTTAATCTGTTTCGATTCGGCTTTCTTCTCATTCCGTTCGGCCTTTTGCTCATCATGACCGGATGGTGGTTCGGGTTTCTCGTCATGGGGCTCATCCTGCGCTTTGGCAGAAAAGTGCAGGCGCTCGCGTGGACATCCATTTTCGTCATCTCCCCGTTTTCCGCGGCATTTTATCCACTCTCGACCCTGCCGCACTGGGCGCAGACGATCGGGAAGTGCATCCCCATCACGTATGTGTTCGAGGGAAGCCGCGAAGTGATCGCAACCGGGAAAATAGACCCGCAAAAATTGCTCATCAGCTTCGTCCTCAATGTCGTGTATCTCACCCTTGCCGGATGGTTTCTGCACCGCAGTTTTGAGAAACTCCGCGAGCGGGGATTGGAGAAAATAAATTAACGCCTCACAGGGATCGGATCCCTGTATTCTATGGTCCGTATTGTTAAAAAAGATGAGCATACCCGCGCACGTGTGGGAATGCTAGAAACGCCGCACGGCATGGTGGAGACGCCCGGCTATGTGGTCGTGGGCACGCATGCAAAAGTGCGCGCGCTGGACGCCGACGATCTGAAGCATACCGGCACCCAGCTCATCATTGCCAACACATATCACCTGTGGCAGACACTGGGCGAGGAAGGACTCACGCGATTTCCCGGGCTTCATGCCGCCATGGCGTGGCAGGGGCCGCTCATGACCGATTCCGGCGGATTTCAGGTGTTCAGCATGGGAGCCATGCGCGAGCATGGTGTCGGCAAAGTCACGCGGCATGTTCAACACTCGGTGTTTAACACTATTATTGTTAAACACCGAGTGTTGAACATCGGTTTAAGTCCTGCGAGCAAAGTCTTACGAATCACCAAAGATGGCAAGAAATGTATCGCGACGACAGAACCGTTTTAGATCCAACATGCGCGTGCTATGTCTGCGCGGAACTAAAGACGGAAAAAAGCGCTCTACATGCCCTGTTCAAAGAAAAAAATCACGAAGCCGGACGCCTTGCCATCATTCACAATGTCTCCTTTTTCAATACGTTGATGTCAAAGATTAGAGATGCTATCCGCCAGGGAACGTTTAGCAAACTGTCGGCAATATACGTGTCACGCGCAGAGAAACCGTCTTGGAAAAAGATGGAAAAGATACTATAAGAGAATGAGTGAGGGCGTTGTGCTCTTTTGACAATTTTTCAACCTCCCGACAGAAAGGGATGCACTCGTGCACAAAACGGGTTGGACGGTGGAACGCACCGCAGGGTTGCTATTTTTAACCATCGGCTGTCTCCTCTTCCTCGCGTTGAAATCAAGCGATCTTGTGCAGAAGGGGCCACAAAAGCCGCGTTACGCTATGTATGTCACAGGTGGCGCATTCACTATGCTGGGTGGTGTAATCCTATACCAATCTGTGCACTGGCGTTGGATAGGGATGCGGCTGTGCATGATACACAGACGATCCAAGCCGCCTAAACAACACCGTGCCGCAACCATACGGGAACGCACTCCGCCCCTGCGGCACATACCGTCGCTTGGAGACGGGTTTGTGCCGCCCCCCGCCAGTCGTAGCGCCCCAGAGCATTGGCAAGATCTCCCAAAGCCGATCAATCCGGAATGGACACGGCTCTTTCAACAAGTCGCAGACATGCGCTCGCGTGAAGAAGATCCGGGGAGAAAGGCGGCACTCCGAGATATTGAGGCGCGACTGCAAGGTATGCCAAACCGCAAGCCGGGAACCGCGCGCTATTGGCACAGCAAAGCGCGTGGGATCGCTAGACGAGAAGAAGCCGGATGAATCCCCATATTTTATTTACAGTACCGCCTCCTGGGGGACACCCTGCACGGAGGCATTTTCAATGGCGCACACTGGACATTTCGCCTTTTTTGCGCTATACTCAAGCGATTATGCCGCGTATTGAAATTGCCGCAGAAAAACTATTTCATATCGGGGGGTTTGACATCACCAACACGCTCATTACGAGCTGGGTCGTCGTCGCCCTCCTGGTTGCCGCCGCCGTCGTGGTGCACAAGCGCCTCACTATCGTGCCCGGCGGCTTGCAGAATGTCTTTGAATTTTTCATTGAGCAGCTCATCTCTCTCATGCAGGGCGTGCTGGCTTCGCGCGCCACGGCAGAGAAATATTTCCCCGTGGTCGGCACGGTGTTCATTTTTATCCTCACGTCAAACTGGCTTGGTATCATGCCCGGCATCGGCTCTATTGGTTTTTTCGAAACCATTGACACTCGAGAAAGATTCATCCCTTTGTTCCGCTCGGCCGCCAGCGACTTGAACGTCACGCTGGCGCTCGCCACGGTTACGGTCTTCATTATCCACGCCCTTGCCATCGGCGCCATTGGTTTCAAAGCCCATATATCCAAATTCCTCTCGTTTCGGGGCCCTATTGAGTTCTTTGTGGGCATACTTGAACTTATCTCGGAATGTGCTAAGATTACATCGTTCTCGTTTCGCCTCTTTGGCAACATATTTGCCGGCGAGGTTCTGCTCGTCGTGACCGGCTTTCTCATGCCGTTCGGGGGGCCGCTCCCGTTTCTCATGCTTGAGATATTTGTCGGATTCGTGCAAGCGCTAGTGTTTGCCATGCTGACCACGGTGTTCATCAGCATCGCCGTCAGTACTCACGACACGGCAGAAGAAGTCGCGCGTCATTAAAAATATTAAAGCTGGTAGCTTGTAGCTGGTAGTTTGTAGGAAATACCACATCGCATTCCTACAACCTACAAGCTAATTCCTACAAGCTAATCACTATGGATGTAGAATCAATCAAGCTATTATCTACTGCCGGCGCGATTGTCGGCGGAACCGCGGTGCCAGCCGCTGCCATCGCATTTATCGGCGTGAAGGGCCTGGAGGCCATCGGACGCAATCCCGAAGCCGCGGCAAAAGTGCAGACCGCGATGATTCTTGCGATCGCATTCGCAGAAGCCATCGCGATTTACGCGCTAGTCGTGGCACTCGTCATCAAGTTCGTATAAGCCACGATGGAGGAGCTTATCCGACATTTCGGGATTGACTGGAGAATGCTGTTGGCACAGGCAGTCAATTTCGGCGTTCTCCTCTTTATTCTCTGGAAATTCGCCTACCGCCCGATTCTCGGCGTTCTGCATGAACGCCGAGAAGGTATTGAGCGGGGCCTGGCGCTCACCCGCAATGCGGAAAAGCGCATGGCGGATATTGCGGTATTGCAGGAAGAAAAGCTCTCCGCGGCCCAGCAGACAGCGCTGGCCATCGTGAGCCGCGCGGAAGCAGTAGCCAAGGAACAGCGCGAACTGCTGATTGCCGAAGCCGGAAAAAGGGGTGAGCACATGATCACAGAAGCCAAGCGCGTCATCATGGAGGAGAAAGGCAAATTGCGCGAAGAGTTGAAACATGAAGCCCGCGAGCTCATCCGCGACGGCATTGCGGCCGCCCTCATGAAGATGCCGCCGACAGCGCGCGACCGCGAGCTGATTGATGCGGCGGTGGCCGCAATGAAAAAATGAAATACACGCCCGCACAATATGCCGCCGCGCTCGCCGAAGTCCTGCAGGGCAAGACCTCTGCCGAACTCAAGCACATTGCCGCCAATCTGTTCACGCACATGACCAAGGCGCGGGCAACGAAGGATATTGATCGGGTCGTGCGTGAAGCCGGACGCAGGATGCGCCGCAAAGAGGAAATTTCTGCGGCAGATGTGGAAAGCGCCGCGCCCTTGAGCGCAAAACATCTGCACAGCATCAAACGCATGTTGGGGCCAAAGTCGGCGATCATCGAAAAAGTGAATCCGCATTTGCTCGCAGGCACGCGGATTATCATTGACGAAGAGACGCTGATTGACGCGACCGCGCTGCGCCGTCTTACGACATTGTTTCCATAACTTTTCATTTTGATTTTTGCATTTGATATGACTTCTCCTATCATTGAGGGACTTAAAAAAGAATTGGAAGGACTTGCCAAAGACGTAAAGCCCGAGCGTATCGGGCGCGTTTTGGAGATAGGCGACGGCATTGCCCGTATTTACGGCTTGTCAGGAGTCGCATCCCAGGAAATGCTTTCGTTTGAGACGGCGCAGGGCACGGTAGAAGGCATTGCGTTCAACCTGGAGGAAGACACCGTGGGCGCCATCGTGCTGGGGGATTATACGAAAATAAAAGAAGGGGACGTCGTGCGGCAAACCAACCGCGTGCTGTCCGTGCGCGTGGGGGACGCGCTGATCGGCCGAGTCGTTGGCGCACTGGGTGAGCCACTCGACGGCAGAGGCCCCATTTTTAAAGAACGTGAAAAGGAAGTTTTTTATCCTGCCGAGCGTCCGGCGCCGTCCGTTACCGACCGCGAGCCTGTAAACATACCCTTGCACACCGGCATTATGGCGATTGACGCCATGATTCCGGTGGGCCGCGGCCAGCGCGAACTTATCATCGGCGATCGGCAGATCGGCAAGACATCCATCGTGATTGACGCCATTTTGAATCAAGCGCGCGACAGCCGCTATCCCACGCCGGTCTGTATTTACGTCGCCATCGGGCAGAAAGAATCCAAAGTCGCCAAAATAGTAGCCACCCTCAAAGAAAAAGGAGCCATGGACTATACCATCGTGGTGTCGGCTCCCGCGTCCGCGCCAGCGCCGCTCTGGTATCTGGCTCCGTACAGCGCCGCGGCAATCGGCGAATATTTTATGCATCAAGGCCGCGACGCTTTGGTTATTTACGACGACTTGTCCAAGCACGCGTGGGGCTACCGCGAAATTTCGCTCCTACTCCGCCGTCCGCCGGGACGCGAGGCGTACCCGGGCGACATTTTTTATCTCCACTCGCGGCTTCTGGAGCGCGCGGCAAAATTGAGCAAAGAAAAAGGAGGCGGTTCGCTCACCGCGCTCCCTATTATAGAGACGCAGTTGGGAGACGTATCAGCATACATCCCCACCAACGTCATCTCCATTACTGACGGACAGATTTATTTGGAGCCGGAATTGTTTTATCAGGGCGTGCGCCCGGCGCTCAACGTAGGCCTCTCGGTGTCGCGCGTGGGATCGGCCGCGCAGACCAAAGCCATGAAAAAAGTTGCGGGCCGTCTACGCCTTGAACTTGCCCAGTTCCGCGAGCTCGCGGCATTCGTCCAATTCGCGTCCGAACTGGACGAAGGAACGAAAAAACGCATTGAGCGCGGACGTGTGCTGACCGAATTGCTCAAACAGTCGGAACTCGACCCCATCCCGTTTGAAAAACAAGTGATCGCGATTTATGCCGGCACGCACGGATACTTCGATGATGTCCTGTCCGCCGATGTGCCAGCGACCTGTGCCGCACTTTTGGACTACATCGAAAAACTCCACCGCGCCGACATCCTGGACACTATCCGCGAAACCGGCGACCTCACCAAAGAAACCGAGGAAAAATTAAAAACCGCGATTGATGATTTTAAGAAATTATCTATATGATTTCTTCAAAACTTAAAAATATTTTTTGCATTTCCATACCGTTTTTTATAGCGCACGGTTTGGAGGAATATTTCACCGATTTTTATAATATTGATTCTTACTCCCTTTTTGTCTTCCGCCCATTTGTGGAGATGTCGGTGAATCAAGCGACATTTCTTCTTTTTCAAATTATGATATGGTTGCTCTTCGGTATTACTTTTCTTTTCCTCTCCGGCCCCAAATGGCAGTTGCGCCTTATGATACTGCCCGGACTGGTGTATTTCTTCGAACTACATCATGTCATAAAAGCCATTTCTGTTGGCGGTTATTACCCCGGCCTCATCACCGCTTTAGGATTTCCGATCATCGCGTTCTTTTTCTGGAGAGAGTTATGGAAAGAACTTCACCATGTTCAAAGGTGATGAAAACCAAAATTCCAGCGTGAACGGGACTTTCGAACTTTAGTAATTGATGGATCAGATTGGTGCTGTCCCAGGAATAGTACACTATGCCCTCAACACGCGACATCAAACGGCGCATACGCTCGGTGAAAAATACGAGCCAGATTACCAAGGCCATGGAAGTGGTCTCGGCGACGAAGATGCGCAAAAGCCAGCAGTTCGCGCTCTCGGCGCGGCCATATGCCGTGACATCCTTGGAAATGCTGAAGAATCTTTTTCTGCGCACGCCGGAAAGCCATATCCCGCCGCTCCTGACGGCGAGACCGATACAGAACTCCCTGGTCGTGGTCATCACGTCGGATAAAGGCCTTGCCGGAGCATTCAACGCCAACATGCTGAAAAAAGCCGAGGCAATGCTCGCCGAATATAAGGTCTTGCGAAGACCATATATTCTCGTAACGGTCGGCAAAAAGGCAAAGGAGTATTTTGAGCGCAGAAATGAGCCCATACGCGAGGCGCATATCGGATACGGCGATTATGCGACGCCCGAAGAAACCCAGCCGATCGCTGATATGATGATTCAGGGATTTCTCGCAGGAGCATGGGACGAGGCGCACGCGATCTATACCAATTTCCGCTCAACGCTGATCCAGCAGGCGAAGACGGAGAAAATCCTGCCCGCAACGCAAGAAAGCATTGAAGAGGCAATACGGGGCATCCTGCCTGAACGCGGCCGCTTCGCTGAATCATCCAGTTCTACAACCTACAACCTACAACCTACAAACTCGTATCAATATGAATACCTGTTCGAGCCATCTCCCGCCGAAATCCTTGCGGCCCTCGTGCCCCAGCTCATCCGCATCCATGTACACCATGTCATTCTTGAATCCAATGCAAGTGAACACTCCGCGCGCATGATTGCCATGAAAAACGCGTCTGACAATGCGAAAGAGTTGATGGAAACGCTTGGTCTTGCGTATAATAAAGCACGGCAGGCGGGGATTACCAGTGAGCTCATTGAGGTGACGGCCGGATCGGAAACAACACATGCCTAACGCAACACATATGACTGGAGAAGGAAAAATCGTACAAATCATTGGGCCGGTCGTGGATGCGACGTTTGAAGAGGGGAGCGTGCCGGAGATTTATCACGCGCTCACTATCGCGCATCCGGACGGCAGGGAGGTAACGTGCGAAGTGGCGCGGCACTTGGGCTCCAGTAGGGTACGCGCAATCGCTCTCGCATCAACCGACGGCCTGACGCGCGGCATGACGGTTAAAAACACCGGCGCGCAGATTTCCGTGCCCGTGGGCCGCGAGACATTAGGACGCATTTTCAATGTGCTCGGCGATCCCATTGACCGTCCCGCTCCCGACGTTGTGCGCACTCGGCAGCACGGCACTGAAAGGCCTTTGCCTCAACGAAAGGCAACATCGGGAGCGGCGCTCTCACCTGCTCAAGAGGAGTTTCCCCTGCGAAGGCCGATCCATCGCCGAGCTCCTGCCCTCACGGAACAGTCCACCAAAACCGAGATCTTTGAAACCGGCATCAAAGTCATTGACTTGCTGGCGCCCTTTATCAAAGGAGGCAAGGTGGGCCTCTTCGGCGGCGCGGGCGTGGGGAAAACCGTGCTTCTCAAAGAACTCATCCGCAACGTGGCGGAGGAGTCAGGCGGCGTATCCGTGTTTGCAGGGGTAGGGGAGCGGACGCGCGAAGGCAATGACCTTATTCTGGAAATGAAAGAATCAAACGTGCTCGACAAAGCCGTACTTGTCTTCGGACAAATGAACGAAGTGCCGGGCGCGCGCCTGCGCGTAGCGCTCTCTGCGCTGACCATGGCCGAATATTTCCGCGACGATGAATCAAAAGATGTATTGCTTTTCATTGACAATATTTTCCGTTTCTCGCAGGCGGGGAGTGAGGTGTCGGCATTGCTCGGCCGCATGCCGTCTGCCGTGGGATATCAGCCGACGCTGGCCACCGAAATGGGTGAACTGCAGGAGCGCATTACGTCCACCACGCGCGGCTCCGTCACGTCGGTGCAGGCGATCTATGTGCCTGCAGACGACATTACCGACCCCGCGCCAGCGACCACGTTCGGTCACCTGGATTCCACGATTGTGCTCTCCCGCGCGCTCACCGAACTCGGCATTTATCCCGCCGTGGACGCGCTTGCATCAGCATCCGCAGGACTTCATCCCTCAATCGTGGGGGAAGAACACTATCGCGTTGCCCGCGACGTACAGCGCACGCTCCAGCGCTATGCCGAACTCCAGGACATTATCAAAATCCTCGGCATGGAAGAATTGTCCGAAGACGACAAGAAAACCGTGCATCGCGCGCGCAAAATCCAACGCTTTCTGTCCCAGCCGTTTTTCGTCGCCGAAGCATTTGCGGGCATTGCAGGAAAATTTGTTAAACGCGAAGACACCGTACGCGCATTTAAAGAAATCCTAGAAGGCAAGCACGACGACAAACCCGAAGAAGCATTTTATATGAAGGGAGGTATTGAAGAGATCTCATGAACGTAGCTATTCATTCCATTCGGGGCACGCGCTGGCAGGGCACGGCGGAAAAACTGATTTGCCGGACACCGCAGGGACAGATCACGGTGCTGGATCATCACATTCCGATGATCACGCGGCTTGAGGGGCCGGACCTCCGAATTGTTGACAAAAACAACGAGAGCGTTACGATATCCCTTATATCGGGTTTTTTGGAAGTGCGTCCCGACAGCGACGCCCGTATCCTTGCAGAACAATGAAGATCATCACGACATCCCTTCGCGGACAACACATTTTAGCATCGCCCAGTTCTCTAGATCACTACACAGCCCAGGCATTCGTGCTCCGGTGTTTTGATGACCGCTTTTACGCGGCATTTAAGAGTTTTCTGAAATCGCAGAGTATCACCTCGCTGGATCACTCGTCCGTCGCCGGCGGCGCCAAGATCATCGCGTCTCCCGAAAAAGAGGGCGACCGAGATTTTATTCTGCGGGAAATAGAAAAATCCGTCATGCTCCACGGCACAACGCGCGTCATGCTCTTCACTCACTACGACTGCGGCGCGTACGGGGGCCTCGTTCGCTTTGACGGAGACGAAGCGCGTCAGCTTGCATTTCATGAAAAAGAGTTGAGCCGCGCCGCAGGCATTATCAAAGAGAGATTTCCAAATCTCGCCTTAGAGACGTATTTTATAGACAAAGAGGGGATCGTACGGGTGAAGTAGCGCTATCGCCATCCTCCGTGGCATACACGGAGGACTTTTCATGCTCGTTGAAAAGAGGGGCAAAGAGGTATATCCTGCCTATATGGAGCACGTCCATTTTATAGGCGTCGGGGGTATCGGGGTATCTGCCCTTGCCCGTTATTATCTCTCTATCGGAGCCACGGTCAGCGGCTCGGATTTGGTTGCCTCGGAAATCACCCGCGCTCTTGCCGAAAAGGGCGCGACCGTCATCATCGGCAATCACGCTGCCCTCAATCTTCTTTCAGGCGCGACACGAGTTATTTACACCGCCGCAACACCCCAAACAAACCCCGAACTCAAAGAGGCAAAGCGCAGGAAACTCTCAACACAGACATACGCCGAGGCAGTGGGGGACTTAACGCGCCAATACCGCACGGTTACCATTTCCGGCTCGCACGGCAAAAGCACGACCACTGCCATGACATCGCTGGTGATGGAAGCAGGGTATCTTGACCCTACGGTTATCATCGGCACCAAAGTGAGAGAATTCGGCGATTCTAATTTTCGATCAGGAAAAGGAAGTCATCTCGTTCTTGAGGCGGACGAGTGGAACAAGTCATTCCTTCATTACTCGCCGCATGTGGCCGTTGTCACCAACATTGACGCGGAACATTTGGATACATACAAAACTGTGGAAGCGGTGGAGCAGGCATTTTCCGAGTATCTGGGCAAGGTGCCGCAGGACGGCACAATCATCGCGAATGCCGACGACTCGCGCCTTGCGGTTGTCGCAAAAAAGTTTGGCCCCAAGGTCGCCTGGTACTCGGTAAAGGACATGGAAGCCAAGAAGGTCAAACCTCTCCTCAAAGTGCCGGGGACACACAATCTTTCCAACGCCTTGGCGGCGCTCACCGCAGGGCGCGTACTCGGCGTGTTAGAGCCCGACATTCTGCGTGCGCTCTCGCAATTCCGCGGCACCTGGCGCAGATTTGAAATGAAAGGACTTTATAAAGGTGCGCATCTGGTCAGCGATTACGGCCACCACCCTCGCGAAATCATGGCAACGCTTTCCGCCGCGCGCGAGCATTTTCCCATGCGCCGCATCTGGTGCGTGTTCCAGCCGCACCAATATCAGCGTCTCAAATATCTGTGGAATGATTTTCTCTCCGCGTTTGACATGGCCGACCGCGTAGTGCTCCTGCCCGTCTATGACGTTGCCGGACGCGAAATCCTAGCCGCAAAGAAAGCGGTCAATTCACTCTTGCTTGCCGAAGGACTTCAAGAAAGGGGCAAAGACGCATGGCACAGCGCCTCATTCCCCGAAGCAAGGCAATTCTTGGATGAGGGATTGCGCCGTGGAGACGTGCTCCTCGTCATGGGCGCAGGAGATATTTATGACTTGACGACAGACCTCGCGAATCATACGATAGAGGCATGAATCAGGTGATTACTATCCCAAAAAGGATGGCGCAGAGAGGCGATTTGGTCGTCATACCGCGATCGGAGTATGAAGCCATGCGCCGCTCCCTGAAGGGACGAACAGTAAAAAGCGCTGAAAGCGATCTTGATGCGAACATAAAAAAGTCCCTCGCCGAATATCGCGCCGGAAAATACTACGGGCCCTTTGATACCGCCGATGAAGCGGTGGCTTTTCTTACATCCCGTCGTAAAACAAAGAGGTGAAGCCCGTATTCTCCAAGGGATTTGTTGATGAACTGGAATCGTTCGATCCCGCAGGATCGCAGTATGCGTTTCGTTGCGAATGGGACGGCAACCCTGCATCTTTAAGCAGTTGGGATGCGCACACTGCCAATGGCTGGACTGACATTGTCCATCGTCCCGACGGGAACACGGGTTTCCTGGTGGGAGTAGGAGTAGTACCAAAATATCGCGGTGACTTTTTCCGCCATAACCATCTTGCTCCTGCTTATCCCTGGGGCGGGAGACGATTGGAGAAACGAGGCGGACCAGGGTGGGAGAAACCCATGCGGGTATCAGAGCTTCTCATTGCCGTCACGCTCGATAACCTCTTCCGGCTGGGTGTGGTGCAGATCATTGGAAATGCTCGCATCCCCGGATATCATCTGCACGGGGCGCTTACTCCGCAGGAATACTGCCGACTCCGCAGAGAGGACGGAAAACTCCAAGACCCTGTTCTGCGCTTCCATGAGCGCATGGGCGCGGAGATCCTGAAACCGGTTCTTTATTCAATGGAGGATCCAGAATCCTGCAATGCGGGATGCTGGGTGATATACCGGCATCCGTTTGCCGGTTAGCTAAACAGGGAGGGGCGCACCGCGTCCCTCCCGCATCACATCCATTAACCTATGAAGGATTGCTTCAAAATAGAAAAAATAGTGGCTGATATCTATCTCGTAACCGAGCCGTACTTCCGCGGGCACGCGAATCTATTTCTTTTAACGGGGCTTCCTTTTGATCTCCTGGTTGATGCCGGCCTAGGGCTTTGCGACCTAAAAAAATTTCTTACATCACGCGGATTCCGCCCCAAAGTCGTCATTACGCACGGGCATTTTGACCATATTGGTGGTCTTTCGCATTTTACAGATGAGGATGTTCTTGTCTCACCACTGACGGCCGCAAATATCGTTGAGAAACGTCTCTGGGGACTTAATTTTCTCAAGCCAGAATACTTTGATTCTCAACATACTCGCGAGGTGATCGGAAAATCTCCGCCGGAGGTGTGTGCGGATTTTGCCATCCGATTACCAAAGATGACTCCGTCCGAAATATCGGAGATATCTATAGGTGAGCGTCTGTTGCGCATCATTTCGCTCCCCGGACATACGGATGACTCCATCGTATTGCACGATGAAAAAAATCGAATGTTGGTAACGGGTGATATGCTCTATGACGGTGGCATATACGCGGACTTTCCGAACTCGGATAAAACAGCTTTTAAGCGTTCGCTTAATCATCTTAGAACCCTTGATTTTGAATATGTACTGCCGGGGCATAATGAAATTCTCTCAAGAGCCCAAGCCATGCGCGTAATCGACCGGTGGCATTCATGGCTATGCTAGTGACCTGGCGCCATATAAGGTCGTGTTGACCTTCTGCCGAGGGTCTGCAATAATGCATAGGTGATGTTTGCTGTTCAATGGAGAAAATACACGAAGGCCGCCGTTATCGTCGCCTCCGTTTTTGTTTTGGGCGCGTCTTTTTCCCTGGGCGCGTGGTACGGATACGCCAACCGGCCTGCTGTGGAAAAGGTGCTCAAGGTGACGGGGCAGAAGCCGCCGCAGGAGTTTGAAGCAACCGATTTCAACCTTTTCTGGGAAGTGTGGTCGCAATTGGAGGATAAATTCGTGGACAACGACAAGATTGACCGCAAGCAAATGGTGTACGGCGCCATCGCCGGACTCGCGCGCTCGCTCAAAGACCCGTATACCGAATTCCTCCCGCCCGCCGAATCCAAGCAATTCCAAGAGGATATCAAGGGCGCTTTCGGCGGCATCGGCGCGGAAATCGGCATCCGCAAAAACGTGATCACCGTGATAGCGCCGCTCAAGGGCAATCCCGCGGAAAAGGCGGGCATCAAGGCAGGAGACAAGATACTCAAAATTGACGACACGACGACCAATGATCTGGCGCTGGATGAGGCCGTGCGCCTCATCCGAGGAGAGCCTGGCACCAAGGTTCGCCTTGCCGTGTTCCGCGACGGCGCTGATCGCACCCAGGAATACACCGTCATCCGCGACATTATCAAAATCCAAATCGTCAGTACGGAGAAACTGCCCGACGGCATCTTTGTCATCAAACTCAATCACTTCACGGAAAATGCTGCGTTTGAATTCCGCAAGGCCGTACAGGAATTCTTTGATTCCGGGTCAAAAAAGATCATCCTTGATCTGCGCAACAATCCCGGCGGATTCCTGACCGTAGCCGTAGATATCGGCAGTTGGTGGGTGCCTGCCGGAGAGGCAATCGTGCGGGAACGCTACGGCGATGGCAAAGAAGATGTCTATCGTTCGTCTGGTTACAATGTCCTGGGCGCCGTTCCTACCGTACTCCTCGTCAACGAGGGCTCGGCTTCCGCGTCAGAAATCGTCGCCGGAGCTTTGCGCGACCACCGAAATATCACACTCGTCGGCGCAAAGACATTCGGCAAGGGCTCGGTGCAGGAAGTGGTGCAATTACCCCAACAGGCATCGTTGAAGGTGACGATAGCCAAATGGCTCACGCCCAAAGGCACGGAAATAGATGGCAAGGGCTTGGAACCGGATGTTGCTGTAATCCCGCCGGAATCAGCGCAGGAAGGAGACGGGATAAAAGATTTGATGCTGGAAAAAGCCCTTGAAGTCATCAAGAATCAATAATCATATGAAAGTCATTCTGCTGGAGGACGTGCGGCATCTCGGAAGGAAAGGCGATACCAAGGACATCAGCGAAGGATACGGCCGGAATTTCCTCATCCCCAAAAAGCTCGCAGTTATCGCCACTGACGCCGTCATGCAGGACGTAGCGCAGAAAAAAGCGCGCGAGGAAAAGGAGATCGCGGGAGAGCAGCAGCGCTGGGCAGAAGCCGCGAAAAAAATGGGGGATATAACGCTCTCTTTCAAGATGAAGATGGGAGAGAAGGGCAAGACCTTTGGCTCCGTAAGTAGCGCCAAGATTACGGAAGCCCTGCACAAGGCGAGCATTGTCGTGGAGAAGGAGTGGATAGAGCTCGAAGATCCCATCAAAACCACTGGCGAGCACGCGATTATCGTACGTTTTCCCCATGAGATTGCGGCAAAAATAAAAATAGTCGTAGAACCGGAATAACCGTAAGCCGAAAATCTTTTATGACGCGTTATATTTTTGTAGCGGGAGGCGTGATGTCGGGTATTGGCAAGGGCGTTACCACGGCCTCCATCGCCCGTATTCTCAAATCAAGGGGGTTTCGCGTGACTGCGGCTAAAATTGACCCGTACGTCAACGTGGACGCGGGCACCATGAATCCCATCGAGCACGGCGAGACGTTTGTCACCGACGACGGCATGGAGTGCGATCAGGATGTGGGAAATTACGAGCGATTCTTGGGTGAAGACATTCCGCGCGAGAATTATATGACCACGGGCGCGGTGTATCAGGAAGTCATCCGCAAGGAGCGCAACCTGGAATACGGGGGCGCGTGCGTGCAGGTCGTACCCGCGATTCCGCAGGAAGTGATTGAGCGGCTGGAAACCGCAAGCAAAAAAGCACAAGCGGATTTTACGCTGGTTGAGATCGGCGGCACGGTAGGGGAGTATGAGAATATCCTTTTTCTCGAAGCGGCGCGCATGATGCGCCTCGCGCGGCCCAAGAACGTCCTCTTTGTTCTTGTCTCATATTTGCCCGTGCCCAGCATGATCGGGGAAATGAAGACCAAACCGACCCAGCACGCGGTGCGCGCCATGAATGCCACCGGACTCCAGCCCGACTTTATCATCGCGCGATCCACCGTTTCCATCGACGAGCCACGCAAGAAAAAACTCGCCGTGTTCTGCAACGTACACGAGGAGGACGTAATTTCCGCGCCCGACGTTACTTCTATTTATGAGATACCGCTCAATTTTGAAAAAGATATGCTTGGCGACCGCGTGCTCGAGAAATTTGGCATGAAGCGCTCCGTGTCCGACATGGCGGATTGGAAAGACCTCGTAACACGCATCAAGGGAGCGAAGAGGCAGATGGGTATCGCAATCGTAGGAAAATATTTCCAGACCGGCGATTTCGTGCTCGCTGACTCCTATATCTCCGTCATCGAAGCGATCAAACACGCGGCCTGGGCCGAAAGAATCACGCCAGAAATCGTATGGCTCAACGCCGAGGAGTACGAAAATGATCCGCAAAAACTACAGGAACTCGACGCATACGACGGTATCATCGTGCCGGGCGGCTTTGGCCCGCGCGGCGTGGAAGGCAAGATACTCGCGATTCAGTACGCGCGCGAGCGCCAGATACCGTATTTCGGCCTTTGCTATGGCATGCAGTTGGCGACCATTGAATTCGCGCGCAATGTCTGCGGGCTCAAGGGCGCGAACACCACCGAAGTAGATCCTCAAACCGCCCATCCCGTCATTACCCCCATGGAAGAACAGCAGTCGCTTATCCAGGAAAAGCACTTCGGCGGCTCCATGCGCCTGGGCGCGTACGATTGCCGACTGACGCCCGGCTCTCTCTCCATGCGCGCGTATGCAAAAGACAAATCAGGCACGCAAAAAAACGGCGTGATCAGCGAACGCCATCGCCACCGCTATGAATTCAATAACGCGTACCGAGAGACGCTGACAAGGAAAGGCCTGGTCGTCGCGGGATGCAATCCCCAACGCAACCTCGTCGAGATTATCGAGCTGGCGGATCACCCGTTCTTCGTGGGCACCCAGTTCCATCCGGAGTTCAAGTCGCGCCCGCTCTCGCCCCATCCGTTGTATCGGGCGTTCATTCAAGCGGCTTTGGATACTAAAAATAAAAATGCCTCCAACAACGGCGTGACCGATGATGGGGGCTGAAGTTTTGCTCAACGAAAACCTACACGTTTGGGGCGCGTCGCGCCATCTGCCTCATGTGCGCCATGTAGCTGAGGCCGTAAATGATGAGGTGAACTTGCCCGGCATATTCCCGGCTGAAGCCGAAATAATCGGCAATCTCCTGGAGTGCGGCACGGCCCTGCACCATGATATCCAATTGATCCAGCGCATCCGGGCCGTACTTTTCCTTAAAGTTCCGGCTGAATTTATCAGACGGCTTGATATTAAACTTGTTACGCCAGTGC
The DNA here is from genome assembly GCA_001820725.1 of Candidatus Sungbacteria bacterium RIFCSPLOWO2_01_FULL_54_21. Taxonomy (GTDB): domain Bacteria; phylum Patescibacteriota; class Minisyncoccia; order Sungbacterales; family HO2-52-23; genus WO2-54-10. The sequence continues at coordinate 24,675 of MHQR01000020.1, forward strand.
GACACCGTGGAGGTACCTACATCAAGCAAAACGGCAATCTGTCGGTCAGTAAGCGCCTCCGTTTCTACTTTCCCACGGATAAACCCCTCAATATAGCGCTTATCAATTTTCAATGTACACCTCCAGAGAAGAGAGATCGCATGACCAGCACCGCCGCACACGAACATCGCGCACAGCGGTCTGCCCACGCCTATGTCCCTACAGCAACGACACTCACTTGCTTTGCATGACGCCATGTCCCGTCAAATCGCTCCTTGCGAATAGTGCGGAATTTGACTACGCCTTGGCGGATGGCATACAGCGTATCGTCGCCGCCGCGGCGCGTACCCTCCCCGGGGACGAATTTGGTCCCGCGCTGGCGAATGAGAATATCGCCCGCCTCTGCCGGCATATTATCGTATTTTTTTACGCCGAGATACTTCGGTTGCGAGTCGCGGCCGTATTTGCCGGCACCCGCTGATTTTGTATGCGCCATACAAGGAAAATACTTGTTAAATTGTACTGGTTATGATAGGGCACTATCGGGAAAAAGTCAACGCATGGGCAGGGGAGCGTAAGAACGACCTGTTTATCGCGGCCGTCATCTTTCTTGTTGGCCTGGGGAGCTTTGGCCTGGGCCGCTTATCAGCCATCATGCCCTCAAAACCGCCTATAAAAGTGACCTCGCCCCAGATCACAGACATCGCTGCCCAGGACGCTTCTTCAGCCGCTGTGGGAGCGGGGGGACTTGCGGCAAAAGCCGCCGCAACATCTGCAGCGGGGCGATACCTTGGCTCCGTATCGGGCACCGCATATCATCTTCCGTGGTGCCCAGGCGCCCAGCGCATCAAAGAACAAAACAAGATATGGTTCCAAACCAAAGAAGAGGCCGAGAAAAAAGGATACAAGCCCGCAGGCAATTGTCCCGGCCTCTGACGCGGTGTGTGATAAAATATGCTATAGCATATTTTATCACACAAAGAATATGACTCTATAGTTCGGTGGGGAGAGGGGATTCGGTGGCCGCGTCTTCCGGGCCTTTGATCTTTTTGAGCGATGCCGTGAGCACGGAATATTCTTTTGCAACCGCGCGCGCTTCTTCCACGACAAGACGCACATCTTCGGGTACTTCGTACAGTATCTTACGCAATTTTGTCGCGTCTGCCGTCAGAATGTCCTGCCATTTCCCAAGAGGGGAGAGGAGCGCTTCTATTTTTTGATAATCGTATTCAAATCGCTGTTGCGTCCGCTTGGACACATACCCCTCGTCGCCAAATACCCGCGTCAGACCCTCGCGCTCCATGTATTCGCGTATCTGCGCCTGCAGTTCCTCCATCCGCTTTTTCAAGCGGTCTTCGTTCTTTTTCAAACCCAGATATTCATTGATGGCGCCGTTGGCATCGGCCTCATTTTTAATCGCCGGGTCTTGTTTTTTATACAGATGCTTCCACGCAGGGCACATCGGCCGATACCCGCACCAATTGCAGAGGATCGACGGCATGGGATCAAAATTTTTTCCGCCCTGTATTTTATCCTGAATGTCGGCGATAGTTTTTAGAATGTGCGTCTGGGTTTTTTTCGTGTTCTCCGCAGACGCCTGCGTGGAGAGTTTTACCCCGTGTTTTACGAAATACAAAGACAGTTTGATTTCCTCCGGCTTGATGTGCGGCCAGCGATTTTGCAGACCCAGAGAATAGAGCGAGAGCTGAAGGTCGCGGTTGATCGCGTCCTGCGAGGGCATACGCTTGGCGGTCTTGTAGTCAATGATTTCGTACGTCTCATCCGACAGTTTGTCTATCCGATCAATAATACCCGCCAAAATGTGTGTTTCTCCGGTTTTGGGGTCTGCCAAGACGATTTCAAAGCGCGATTCTAAATCCACAACCGCGAAATTCCACGGCGCGTTTTTCTCATAAAATTTTTTGAGCATCGCAACACCATCCTCAAAATACGCCTTTTCCTCCTCGGGGGTCCACGCGCGCTTAAGCGGATCGTTTTTTTCTTCCTGCAAAAAGACCTCGCGCAGGGGCCAATGCTCGCGGAAATGCGCTATCACTTCGTCGAGCGTGGGAAAGAGGGGAGTGCGCTCGAACATAAAATGGAGCGTGTCATGAATCAGCGACCCGAAGATCGCCTCTTTTCCTTTCGGCGCCCGGATGCGGTCAACCTCTTGAAACTTATACCGCTGGGGACACTGCAAATATGTATTAATTGCCGAATACGATGTGCGCATAGCACTCTTCACTATACCCTTGCACGCCCGCCCTACAAGGGGACTGTGGATAACCATAGATTGACCACGTTGTTTGGATGAAATAGAATTGAGTATAATATCCCTATGGATGAGTTTTATAAATGCAAAATATGTTGCCTCATTTTGATGAGTTTCTTTTAAGTTTGAGATCGAACCAGTATTCGCTGGAGACAATCTACAACTATGAACACGACCTCATGGTCTTTGATTTATTCCTTGAGAAAGATGCGAAAATACCATTTGATGGGATGTCCAAAAAAACCATTGACCTTTATAAGGCATTTCTTATCTCCAAAGATCGCAAAACACCTAAAAAACTAATGCGGGGACGGGTTCAATTATCAGCAGGATCCATAAATAGGATGCTCTCAACGCTTCGCCGATATTTGGCTTATCTCGGAGATAACGATTATCCCGCACCCATATATCCAAATGATATCAAACTCGTTAAGATGCCGCGGCCGCATGCGCGAGTGGCAGAATTTCAACAGCTCGTAGAACTTATAGAATCCCCCGTGCATTTTGAAAAAAATAAGAACATAGCAAAGCGCAACCGCGCGATGCTGGAAACATTGTTTGCGACGGGCATGCGCATATCCGAACTTTTATCTCTCAACAAAGACCAACTGGATAGATCAGGAAAGATATTTATCCGCGGAAAGGGGAAGAAGGAACGATTTGTCTATCTTACGGAACGCGCAAAAAATTGCATCAAGAAATATCTGGATACCCGCACCGACGAATATCCGGCCCTTTTCATCCCCTATCGCGGGCAAAACGCGGGGACGACCAGGGCGCGTATTTCGCCCAATTATCTGCAGATGAAAATCAAACGCTACAAGGAACAGCTCGGCATCAATGTCCCGACATCCGCGCATTCATTGCGCCACGGCTTTGCGACGTATATGGCGGAGCAGGGCGCCAACCCCGCGGCCCTGCAAATACTCCTCGGCCATGAATCCCTCCATACCACTACGCGCTATGTGCATGCTTCGGACAAGTACGCCGAGAGAACGCACAAAGAATTCCATCCGCTGAAATAAAAAAGCGCATCCTCAAATTCTATAAATAATCAAGGGGGTTGAGGTAGGCGTTGACGGCGGAGATCGGCACGGTCATGGTCGTGCCGCACACGCGCGAGCGGATATTTTCCACGCGCACGCCCTGCGTCGCGAAGACGGAAAAATGGAGATGCGGGCCCGTGGCATATCCTGACATGCCGGAAGACCCGATGCGGCCGCCGCGCTCGACCGTATCCCCCGCGGATACGCCGATCGAGGAGAGATGCGCATAGAGGGTTGAAAGGTTGTTGGGGTGGCGCACGAGAATCCATTTGCCATATGATGCCCTGCGGCATCCGATATCAGTATCCCCGATCGCCGTCACCGTTCCTTTTTCCGCCGCAAAAACCGTGGTGCTGGTATCAGCGCGAAAATCAACGCCGTTGTGCCCGCTTCCGTTATATCCCCCACTCGCCGCAAACGATGTGTACCCAAAGTATTGCGTGAGGCAGTTGGTTGCTCTGTCCTGGGTCATGGTTTTCGCGCACGTGGCAAGAATCGGCTTCGGCAAGGGACTGGCGAATACCCCACTCCCGCGCGACGGCAGGAGCGACGGGTCGATGGTAATCCGTATCTTTTCTTCGATCGTATGGATTTCCTGCTCCAATGCCGCGCGCTTTTTCTCCGCTTCCTGCACCAATTCTTGATATTTTTTCTCCTGATTTTTGGTCGCTATCAGCAGTTCGGCGCGCGTGCGTTTCTCCCCTTCCTGCGCGACTTTGCGATCGCGCAGTTCGAATTTCAAGTCCTCCAGTAGGACTTTTTTCTCCTCGGCTTCTCCTTTTTGGGCTTCTAACTCCTGACGCACATCGCGCAGAGCATCAATAGACCCTAACATCTTTATTTCCAAAGACGAGAAGTGATCGAGCTCCTGCAGGAAGTCCGAGAGCCGCGGCCGCTTTGCCAAGACGCGCACCATCGGCTCCTCGTCGCGCTGTGATACGACGCGCAGTGCCGCGCCAAGCCCCAATTGCAGGCGGTCAACAGATATCTCCTTTTCCTTTATCTCGCTCCCCAACACTCCTATTTCCAACGCACGCGCGGAGATCTTGCGTTCGGTGAGCGTGATGTCGTTTTTCAGCCCCCCGATGAGGCGATCAATGCGCACCAGCTCGCCACTTAATGTCTTTGCGCGGCCCTGTTGGACCGTGATCTCATCGCGGAATTTTTTTGCCGCTTCTTCAAGATGTTTTATTTCGTCGTTGCGCTCTCGAATCGAACGCTTCAGCTCGTCAATCGTTTCTCCGCGCACGGCCAGGGGAAACGCAATAATCGCGGCAGGGATTGCCACACAAAAAAATATATCCCTGGCCAGGCGTGCAGGCATCCTCATGCCATCTTTTTGAGCGCGCCCCGAATGCGCGCGAGCGATTCTTCTTTACCTAATATCTCCATGATTTCAAACGGCCCGGGGGACGCCTTCTTACCCGACAATGCCACCCGCACGGGCCATAGCAAGGATCCCCTATCCCCTCCTCCTATTTCGTCAAGAAACACTCTTTCCAGCTTTGCCTTCGCGGCTTCATCGGAAATGCCTGAAAGCACTTTTTCCGCGCGTTCCAGCGATGTCCGTATATCCGCATCTGTCACTTTTTTCCACCGCAGTAATTCCTTATCATATTCCGGCTCACTGAAGAAATAACCCACGCGCTCCGCGATTTCCGAGAGTTTTTTAAGCCGCGGCTGTTCAAGGGCTATGACTTTTCCAAGATATGCGCGATCTTTTTCGGAGGTGACACCTCCGAAAAAAGGCATGCACAAGTCAACCAATTCTGTCACTGATTTCCTGCGGATATATTCGCCGTTCATCCAATCGAGTTTTTGCACATCAAATACTGCCCCAGATTTCTGTACCTTTTCAAGCAGGAAGTCGCGGATCAGTTCCTCTTTGCTCATAATTTCCCGATCATCCCCGGGATTCCATCCCACTAGCGCCATGAAGTTGAACAACGCTTCGGGCAAATACCCTTGTGCACGATATTCGTCTATGGATGTCGCGCCATGTCGCTTGGACAACTTTGAACGGTCAGGGCCGAGGATAAGCGGGAGATGCGCGTACTCCGGCATGGGAAAGCCGAGGGTCTCGGCAATGAGCATTTGCTTGGGTGTATTGGTGATGTGGTCTTCTCCGCGGATGACATGCGTGATTTTCATTTCATAGTCATCCGCGACAACCGCAAAATTATAGAGCGGCACGTTAGGACGCTTGGCAATGGAAAAGTCGCCCAAAAGATCGGACTCAAATGCGACCGTGCCCCGGATAAGATCAGTGAATTCAATCCTTCTTCCCGCAGGGGTCTTGAAGCGAATGATAAAGTCGGATGTTTCTGCGGCGCGGGCATGCGCTTCTGCAGGCGCCGTATCGCGATGTGTGCATGAGTGAAGTAAGACGCGTTTTTCCGCCATCATGCGCCCCTTTTCTTCGGCCAATTCTTTTTCCGAATGAAAACAATAGAACGCCTTGCCCTCGGCAAGCAGTTGGCGGATGTATTTTTCGTACGTTTCGGTGCGCTCGGTCTGGCGGTAAGGCGCGTACGGCCCGCCCTGCTCCGGCCCTTCATCCGGGTCAATGCCGAGCCACCGCAGACCGTCAAAGATACTCTGTTCGTATTTTTTGTCCGATCGCTCAATGTCCGTGTCCTCGATGCGGAGGACAAATACTCCGTTCTGGTTCTTGGCGAAGAGATAATTAAAGAGCGCGACGCGGGCGGTGCCGATGTGGAGATTGCCCGTAGGGCTTGGAGCTATACGAACGCGGGGAAGAAGCATAGTGAGACGCAAATGCTCGAGACATACTGTTAATGGAGACCCAATTTTAGGAGTTCTTGGGCCACGGTTTGGGCTGAATCCGGGCGGGCGAATTTCAAGGCCGCCTCGCTCATCTTGGCACGTTTTTCAGGATCGTCAATGAGCTTCTTTATCTCGGCCAGCAGGATGTGTGGCGTGACATTCCCCTCTTCCAGAATCATGGCGCCGCCCTCCGCGGCATAGGCAAACGCGTTTTCCCACTGATGATTTTGCGCCGCATGGGACAAAGGCACTAGAATGGACGGCTTGCCGCGCGCCGCGATCTCTAAAATGGAAGATGCGCCCGCGCGGGAAACGATCAGATCGCATACTGTGTAAAAATCACGAATGCCCGTCTCATCCATAAATCCTACAGGATGATATCGCTCCTTGTGTCCGGATGCGAGTACCACGCTGGCTTCGGCTTGTACATTCGCAAAATTCTTTTCTCCTGTCTGATGGACGACTTCATATTCTGCGGTGAGTTCTTTCAAAACGCCGAGCACCGCGTTGTTGAGGAGTTCGGCTCCTTGCGACGCGCCGATGAGGCCTATGACGGGCACGGCGGAATAGAGATCAAACGCTTCGCGCGCTTCTTCGCGATTGCCATAGAGAATGCGACTGCGCAGGGGTATGCCGACGAGGGCTGTTTTTCCGGCGGGGAAATGCTTGGCTGCGGCGGGAAACGCGATGCCGATGCGCGATGCGAATCGCGCGGAAAAGCGATTTACTTTTCCGGGCACGACGTCGGATTCATGGATGATGAGCGGGATGCGAAAGACCGCAGCGGCGAGCACCGCAGGCAAGGCCCCGTATCCGCCCTTGGAAAATACGGCGTCGGGCATGATGAGGAACATATTCCATAGTGCCTGCAGAAAGCCAAGGGGGATACGCACTATATCGAGCGCATTTTCCAAGGAGCCGTACCGCCGCCATTTTCCAGCAAGCACACGTATGGGTACCACATCCTCGTCTTTGAGGAGCGGCAGGCCAAAGTCATCCGGCCCCATGTAGTAGCATTCCAAATCCAATATCCGTTCTTCCTCGGCAATGCGCTTTACTTCGCGCACCACCGCGAGGATGGGGAAAAAATGCCCTCCGGTGCCGCCGCCCGTGAAAAGTATCCTCATGTTGGCTGTAGGGCTAGTAGGGCTAGTAGGGCTGTAGAAAACTACATCCTACTATCCTACCGCCTGCGTTCCTTTTAGGTATGTCTCGATATATTCATCAGAATCCCTGTGCCAGCCAGCATGACCGCCAGCGACGTGCCGCCATAGCTGACGAACGGGAGTGGTATGCCGGTGAGCGGAAGTAGGCCCGAAATCGCCGCCATGTTGACGAACGCTTGTGTCATCATACCAATCGCAATACCTGCGGCCAAGAGCTTGCCAAATACGTCAGGGGCACGGCGCGCGATCATGCACCCTTTTAGGAATAAAAAGAAGAACAGGGCGATTAGCGCCGCGGCGCCCAAAAAACCCATTTCCTCTGTGAATATGGCGAAAATGGAGTCCCCCATCGGCTCCGGAAGGTATTGGTATTTTTGAAGCCCTCTGCCAAAACCAAGGCCGAAAAATCCACCCGAGCCGATAGCAATGGATGCCTGGGTGATTTGATATCCCGCGCCCTGCGGATCGAGTCCCGGATTGAAGAACACGCGCACGCGGTCAAATCGGTACGGCGCCAATTGAATGAGGAGATAGAACATGGCAACGCCGAGCAACACCAACGTTACCACTTGCGATTTCTTGCCGCCGCCGAGAAAATACAAAAGCCCCGCGGTGACGACAATCACAAACAGCGTTCCCATGTCCGGTTGCATGAGAAGGAACACGCCGACCACGGAGAGCATGATGACAAAAGGAATCATGCCGTAGGATATGCTCGCGACTTCCCGCCGCCGCGCATCAAGCCAGCTCGCTAGATACAGGATAAACGCGAGCTTGAGTAACTCTGACGGTTGAAACATCAACGCCCCCAGGCGTAGCCATCGCGTAGCGCCTCCGGCGGAAAAACCAAGCTGGGGCACAAAGAGCAATGCAAGCAGGACAAAAGAAATCAGCAACAGAGGCAAGGACCACGCGCGCCACGCGCGGTACGGTATGCGCGACGTTACGGCCATAAACACGAGTCCCAATCCGCCGCCAAGGATCAACTGGCGCAGGGCATAGCCGCCGATGGATCCGAAATTTTTGTACGAGAGCGTCATGGACGCAGAAGTCAGAATCAAAAGTCCCATAACAAAAAGCCCAAGTACCAGGAAGAGGAGCTGACGATCAATGGGATGCGCTATCGCAGAACGGTTAGCGTTTGGCATGTTTCGCTTTCAGCTTTTGCACGGCTTTGACAAATTGCGCTCCTCGGTCAAATTCATTAAGGAACAGGCCGAAACTCGCGCACCCGGGCGAGAGCACGACATAGTCGCCGGAAGATGCCAGAGTATATGCGCGCTTGACCGCTTCTTGCATATTCCGTGCGTTTTGCACAGACACGCGCGTATTTTTGAGGTGCGGTATGAGCACGTCGGTGCCGGTGCCAGGCAAGAGCACCACCGTATCCGTTGATTTTCTGATCTCGCGCGCAAAATCCGCGAATTTTAACTTTTTGTCCTGCCCGCCCGCAATCAAGATCAGACGGCGTTGGTGTCTGTCCGCGAGTACGCGGAATCGCCTGATCGCCGCAATCGCGGCGTCCGGAATCGTAGCGGTCGTATCATTTACAAAATGCACGCCGCCTGTTGAGCTGATGATTTCCTGGCGTGACTCAAGGCCCGTAAACTCGCGAATCACCTGCGTAATTGCGCGATCAGATACCTTGAAATACTGTGCGACAGCGTAGGCAAGAGCCACGCTGGACCGGTAATGCTCGCCTAGATTCTGGTCTACGATCGGAATAAGTACGCGCGGCAGGACAGCTTCGCGCACCCGCCCGGGGGCTGATCGCGCAAGCGCGCGGAGATCTTTGTCCCCTGCGGGGATAAACAATACATCGTCTTTGCGCTGGTAGCGAAAGATGACGGATTTTGCCTCGCGGTATTCACGCATATCGCGATGCCAGTTCAGATGATCACGCATAAGATTGGTGAACACAGCAACTCGGGGACTTTTGCGCCCCATAGCCACGTCCTGTAATTGAAAACTGGAAAGCTCCAGCACGACCAGATCGTCTTTTTTTATTTTTGGCAGAACACCGAGCACCGATCGGCGTATGTTGCCGCCGTAGTGTACGCGCGGATACTTTGACGACAGCATTTTCCAGACCAGATGCGTCGTGGTGGACTTGCCACGCGTTCCTGTGATGCCGATGATCCGCGCCGGACATGTCTGAAAGAAGATGCCGACATCGCTGGTTGCATGGACACCGCGCGCGATCGCCTTGCGAAGAAAGGGGTTGTCGCGTCGCACCCCAGAATTTTTTATGATTAGGTCTGCCGCAAGAAAATCCTTTTCATCGTGCCTGCCCAGGACATAACGGATATTTTTGAACCGTGCAAGAGCGCGCAGAGACGGCGCAAGATCGCGGCGCGACCGCACATCAGTAACCGTAACCCGCGCACCGCGCCGTACAAAAAATTCTGCGGACGCTACTCCCCCGCCATGCAGGCCAAGACCCATGATCAACACTTTTTTTCTTTTGACATCAAAATCCATAGTGTTAGGCGTGCTTGCGCAATACTTCCCCCGCGCGCACCTCGGTGTGGCGGCCTTCGGCAACCGCGATTTTTCCGTTGATGATGACCCACTCCATGCCCGCCGGATACCGGTATGGATTTTGATAGGTCGCCCGATCGCGGATGAGGCGAGGATCAAAAATAATAATATCGGCGAAATTGCCCTTTGCAATCGTCCCCCGTCCCGTGATGCCCAACAAGCGCGCCGGTCCCCCGCTTGCTTTCACGATGGCTTCTTCCGGCTTCAAAACGCGCAGGTCATTAACAAAGCGGTGCCAGAAATGCGGAAATGCGCCGAAACACCGCGGATGCACCAGTCCTCCGGCGCTTTCCGCCGCTTGCGCCATGCCAAAGCCGTCAGAGGCCATCAGCGAGTGGGGATTCTGCACCGCCAACTCCATATTCTTTTTTGAAATGGTGCGGCCGAGAATAGTCACCCTGCCCTCGTTGCCGCGAACGATTTCCAGCAGGGCTTCTTCCGGCGGCAATCCCATACCATTGGCGATCTCGGCAATGGTTTTGCCTGCGATGGATGCGTGCTTGGCCGAGATAACTCGGATGCGGTCGTAGTGCAGGGTGCGCTGTGCCAAACCTTCCAAAATCCGCTTCTTCTCCGCCTGCCGCCCCATGCGATCAAACAAGTCCTTCAGCCCGCCCCTGCGCGCCCACTCCGGAATCAACAGATACAACGGCGAGCCAGTCGTGCGATACGGCGAGACATCAAACCAGATTGCAACGCCACTCAAGCGCGCATACGCAATGAGGTCGAGCGCTTTTTTAGCGAGCGGCCATGATTTGCGGCCGATAACTTTCAAGTGACTAATCACGACGGGTATGCCTATCTCTCGGCTGATTTGGATTGCTTCGTTGATCGCGCCCAGCACTTCGGGACCCTCCGAACGCAAATGTATTTTTAAAATGCCCCCCGTGCGGGACAGGGGCCGCGCCACGTCCATAAGTTCCTCGGTCGCGGACAACCGCTCATGCCCGTACGCAAGGCCGAAAGAAAGGCCAAATGCGCCCTCCTGCACCGCGCGCTCGGCAAGCAGAGCCGCTTTGGCGCGATTTTCAAGCGAGAGCGGGCCTGTATCATTGCCTGCGACTCCCCGCCGCAGGGTACCGAATCCGGCAAACGCGCCGAAGTTCACGCCAGGCCGCACTTTCTCAACCGCAGTCAGAAATTCACCCATGCCCGTCCAGTTGATGCCCATGTCCGACAGGTCCGCCCACTTGCTCACGCCCTGAATGGACTCGCGCGACACCAAGGGAGCCAGCGATGCGCCGCAATTGCCGCCGATGATCGTCGTAACGCCCTGCATGACCATACTTTCCTGCAGAGGATATTTGAAGAGCGTGAGGTGCGTATCCGCGTGATTAGTAATATCAATAAAGCCCGGAGCCACGATCTTGCCAGACGCGCTGATTTCCGTCTTGGCGCTTACCCGCGGCAAGGCCCCAATGTGGACGATCTTGCCCCCGTCTATAGCAATATCATTGACCGCCGCGGGATTCCCCGCGCCATCCAGCACCGATCCGCCTTTGATGACGATGTCATACATCATTACGTTTATTATAGAGGAGTTGACAGCATCATGGCAACCGATAAAATGAATCTGATGGCAAAGAAAATAAGCACAATTGGAGAGCTTGCCGCAATGATCCAGTGGACCATGGCAAGTAAGGAGGATCTTAAAGCCCTCAAGGTTGAACTCAAGGGAGATATTGCGGGGGTGAGATCGGAACTCAAGGGAGATATTGCGCAGATGCGGGAGGAAATGGCGACGAAGACCGAGATGCGGGACGGATTCTATGCGGTCAATCGCCGCATAGACCTCTTGCGGAAGATATCCCCGACTTGCCTGACATCCGCGAGGAAGTAAAGGATCTCGGTGAGCGCCTCACGCGCGTAGAGCGGAAAGTCGGCACCGCGCGATAGGGAGTTTTCGCTTCTTGACATCTCGGTTTTGACGCGGTTATTATAGAAGTTGAAGGAATTGATATTTTTATGTACCTTGATCATCAACAAATCGAGACGCTTTCAAAATATTTCGGTGATGCTTCAAAACTGCTCGTCGGATCCGTTGTCATAGGGTTCTTCATTCCCAACGAGGCAGAACCGCTTTCTCTCCCTGTATTTTTCTCCGGAATCTTTGCTGCCTTGTCTTTCTTATACATAAGCATCGCGCTCGCGAGAAAATAAAAACATATGCCCCTCCATCAAAAAATCATCATTGTATATCTGACCCTCACCCTGATAGGCACGGTGTTGTATATTGTTGGCATGCGGTCTAAAAACAGCAGTATATGATCGGCGATGCAGTATTTTACACTATCACGGCCGTTCTCTTTGCTCTCATGTTTGCCGTGCTGATTTTCTACAATCCGAAGCCACGCAAACGTTGATGATTCTGCAACACAAAGCTCCCGCGTTACGCGGGCGCTTTTTAGCTCCGCGTCATTCCACCACGGCGCGGATGCGGCGCACGCCTGCGGAGCTGGCTTCTTCTTTGACGATCTTAAACTTCCCCACTTCGGCGGTATGCTGAACATGAGGCCCGCCGCAGAATTCGCATGACACGATCTCCCCGCTCGCGGGGTCGTGCATGGTATATATCTTCACGCGCGGCGGATATTTCTCGCGGAAAAATCCGAGCGCGCCTTTCTGTATCCCCTCCTCGCAGGGCATTTCCTCCCATTTCACCTGATAGTCGTGCCTGATTGCGTCATTCACCCAGTCCTCCACTTTTTTGATCTCTTCCGGAGTTACTTTGCGCGGAAAGCGAAAGTCAAAACGCGTGCGCTCCACGGTGATGTCCGACCCGTCCTGCCGCACTTCCGGGCCCAGCACCGCACGCAATCCTGCATGGAGCAGGTGTGTTGCCGTGTGCAGACGCGTTACTTTTTCCACTTCGGATTCATCCCGGATCGTCACCTCGCCGGTCTTCATATACAGCCCGTGCCCGCCGAATTTTGCCGATGATCCCGCGCGTGATACTTCCTGATGCTTTTTGAACTCCTCGTCAAATTGCTCGCGCGTGAGATGAATAGCCCTCTTTCCTCCGTCATAATCTTTGATCACTTCGTACGGCAGGCCGAAACTCTCGTACAAATGAAACGCGGCCTTCGCGTCTCCGGACGGCATACGCTCCATTTCTTTGAGGCCGTGGCGGAGCGTTTTCATGAACTTTTCTCTCTCGTCAGAATATGCCGAGACGATACTGTCTTTCTCACGCACAAGTTCAGGATACGTCGGGCCGTACTGTTCAATCGTCCGTTCAATGAGCGGTCTGACATCGTGCATGACGATCGCGCGCCGGAGCAGACGGCGGAGAACATATTCGCGGTCTTTATTTGACGGTCTTACACCGTCAGCAAGGAGAAACACGGCCGCCCGTGCGTGATCAGCAATTACCCGCTTCTGCGTATCGGTAAAATCAGAAGGCACCAGGTCCATGAGAGGCGCGTAAAGATCCGTTTCAAAAATATCATTTTTTCCTTGCACGCACATCGCAAGCCGTTCCAGCCCCATGCCCGTGTCTATGCCTTTGGTCGCAAGCGGCTCCAATGTCGCATTGCCCGCGAGCAGTTCCTCCCGACTGCCCGAGCAGAAAAACTCATTGAACACGATGTTCCAAACTTCAATATCCTCTCCCGCGCTGTTTTTGCAGTAAATCTCCGTGGTTGGACCGCAGGGGCCTGATGCCCCGGTCGGCCCCCAAAACACGTCATCCATCCCTTCCTCGCGGATGTCGGTGATACCGAGAGACCGCCAGATACGCGCGGATTCCTCGTCCTTTGGCACACTGATACCCTCTTTTCCCTGAAAGATGGTTACATATGAAATGGCGAGTCCCATTTCTTTTGTCAAAAAATCAAAAGCGTAGGTAATCGCTTCTTTTTTGAAATATCCGCCGAATGAGAAATTCCCCATCATTTCAAAAAAGGTGAGGTGTCGCCCGTCGCCCACTTCGTCAATATCAGAGGTACGAAAGGATTTCTGGATTGATACGGTATTGCGCGAGCCGAAATCACGATCCGCCATTTCAGGATTGGTGTAATACTTTTTGAACTGTTGCATACCAGCGGTCGTCAAAAGCACCGACGGATCGTCGGGTATAAGAGAAGACGACGGCACGGCGGCGTGCCCGCGTGCCGCAAAAAAATCGAGGAATTTTTTCCGTAATGCCGCGGAGTCCATAACACCGACATTATAGCCGAATGCGCCGTTTCTTTCTATCTTTCTCAAACTTAGTCATACGCAAAATCATCGGCGAGCGCAAGCCCGCCAGTGGTAACGCGGTGAAATTCTCTTTTCAGAGAGACGCTACAGCGACACCACCTCTTCCCAGGGAAAGCCATCCCGGCCAAAGTGGCCGTACGCGGCGGTCCTGGCATAGATGGGGCGGCGAAGATTCAGCCGCTCAATGATGGCCTTGGGCCTGAAGTCAAATTTCTCTTTGACGATCGCGGACAAATCCCTGCCGTCGTCTGCTTCGGCATATACCATGAGGGGATCGGCGCGGCCGATGGCGTACGCCACCGTGACCGTACATTCCTTGGCCACGCCATTGGCCACGATATTTTTTGCCGCAAAGCGCGACATATACGCCGCCGAGCGATCCACCTTTGTAGGATCTTTGCCGGAAAACGCGCCGCCGCCGTGAGGCACGAGACCGCCATACGTATCCACCACGATCTTTCTGCCGGTAAGGCCGGTGTCTGCCGCAAAGCCGCCGATCGTGAATTTGCCCGTCGGATTTACCAACACCTCCACGCCGTCGAGGTCGCCCACGACCGGACGGATAAGTTTGCGCACCAGCGTATCTTTGATCTGTTCCTGACTCACGCTATCCGCGTGCTGGCAGGAAATGAGTACCGTCGTCACTTTGCCGTCCTGCATGGTAACTTGCGATTTGCCGTCCGGCCCGAGCCACGCGCATTCGGGGTCAGTGCGGCGCAATTGTTCCAAGCCCTGCGTCAACTTGTGGGACAATGCCACGGCACGCGGCATGAATTCCGGCGTCTCGGCGGTCGCATAGCCGTACATTATGCCCTGGTCGCCAGCGCCTCCCGTATCCACACCCTGCGCAATATCGGGCGACTGTTGGACGATATTGGTCATGATCTGAAGATCATCGGTATAGCCAAGCGAACGATAAAACGCGCGGCCGATTTTGCCCGCATCAACGACGCCCTTGCTCGTAACCTCGCCGCCGATGACCAGAAGTCCGTGCGAGCCAAACGTTTCTACTGCCACGCGCGAGTGCGGGTCAACAGCCAAAAACGCGTCCAGCACTGAGTCAGAAATAGCATCGCACACTTTGTCCGGGTGCCCGGACGTAACGCTCTCTACGGTATGGATAGTATGCTTCATAACATTTCTAAAAGTAAAAAATAAACCCCTTCGCACGGAGGGATGATAAATACTCTTTATCTTCCCCAAGACGTGGGTCGGATGGGGCACCATCCCTAGATATATCAATAGGTCGAAATATCCAGTTGGTTGCCGGCAGGATCACGGGGCCGATTCCCTCCCCTGCGCTCGTGATAATATTATTCAATTGTACGTTTTTCTATACTAGCATGTGCAACGCCGCGCGGACAAGCATGGTTTCGTCCCACCCTAAGAAAAGAAAATGGAGCGCTGGAACACGCTCCTGATATGAGCAGATGAGACGCATTATGAAGAAATGCCAGGCATCTTATACCCGAAACGCTTGCCTTGCTCATACGCACGGAGTATTGCTCGAAGACCTTCTTCGTCACACTCCCTATGAAAAGGTATACCGGCTACCACAACCGGATCACCCTTGATCCGTTGGTAACACCGGCCGCATGTCTTTTCTTCTGTATCGTCTGGCGTCGGCATTCTGCTCTCCTTTGCGCTAAAGGAACTCCCTAGAATTCCCTGTGAGTATACGTGGCGATAAACCAGCCGTCAATACTACAGTTCCTTCTTTTGAAACACGAAAAACTTGTAGCCCAGGAAGTTAACGGCCAGTGAAATGGCCGTGGCAAGGAGTTTGCCGATGTTGAGGGCTATGTTGGGCGCCATGCCCGATGAGGGCGCGACATACGTCGTGAAGAAGATAACAATCGCGCTGTTGGTCAGAAGCCCCGCCAGCGTCACGGCAAAAAACCTGGGAAATGCGGCAAAAAGATTCTGTGAGCCCGTTTTGAATACCCATAGCTTGTTCCAAAGATAACTGTTGATCACGGCGACCAGAAAACCAGGCACGTTCACGCCGCCGAGCAAAAACCCTGCCGCAATACCCGTAGATCGGCTTAAAAGATTCAAAATCCCGAAATCTATCACCGTGTTCAATACGCCCACGGCAAAGAAACGTCCGAATTGGGCGAGCACGGGCATCTTCCGCGCGAAAAAATATACGGTCCAGATGCCGACCAGGCCCCCGACAGCTCCGGCCCACGGAACCGCAAGCAGAATCATCGCGCTTTTTATGCCGAGGTTATAGAATGTGGGAATCGCGAAAATTCCCGCGAAAAACCCTATCAACGACCCGATTGCATAGTCCGTCTTTGGCATACAAATGTATGGTTAACGTATAACGACTAACGTAAAATGACAAACGATCACCGTCCGCTTATCGCTTTATGTTATACGTTCGTCGTTGTTCCAACCTTTTCCGTATGCCGCGCCGCGATTTCCGCTTCGATCTCGGCGCGGGGACGTCCGTATTTGACGCGCGATATTTCTTTCACCACCGCCGCCATCTCCGCGTCCCCCCGTTCCGGCACATACGTCTTCATACTAAAAGGAGAGACGGTCGCGCCGTTGATGAGGAGTTTCAGATATGCGTTGTAATTATCCACGTTGAGCATGTCCTGCGCGCCGAACACAGGCGCATACTGCTTGGCCATGAATTCCGCGTCCTCCGAGCCGATGCGGAATGCGGCTTGTGAGCCCACATTGCCGAACACGGCCTTTTTTATCTCGTCTTTCAGCTGTCCGATGAACTGGTGCGCAATCACCATGTCTAGACGGTATTTCCTTGCCTCGGACAGAATGGTCGCAATGGAATCGGTTGTAACGTTCTGAAACTCGTCAATGTACAGATAAAAATCCTTGCGCTTTTCCTCTGCCATATCCGTGCGCGAGAGCGCGGCCAGCGACAGCTTGCCCACCAGAATAAGGCCGATAAGCGACGAGTTCAATTCTCCCAGGCGGCCCTTGGAAAGGTTGACGAACAGCAGTTTGCCGCTGTCCATGACCTCGCGGAAGTTGAACGCGGACTTTTCCTGCAAAATAATCGGACGCATGACATCATGCGAGATGAAGCCGTCAAATTTGGATGCGATATACGGCACCATGTCTTTGAGAGACGCTTCGCCCCCCGCTTTTTCCGCGATCTGGGTCCAAAAATTATTGACCACAATATTTTTTGACCGCGAAAGTTTGAGATCGCGGAACGGCTTTTCCGCGAGCACACGTTCAACCTCATAGAGCGTGTTGCCAGACGCCGGATCTTCCATGACGAGCAACGCCGCATTGCGGAAATATTGCTCAAAGATAGGTCCTCCCGCGACCGACATGTTGAAAAGTTTGTTGAAAATGCCGATCAGGTCGTCTACCACGAGCGACTTCTGTTCCGGAAATCGGGGGTCGTATTCGAGCATGTTCAACCCCATCGGTCGGTCAATGTCGCCCGGATTGAAATACACCACGTCCTGCACGCGATGGCGCGGCACCAGCCCCAGCAAGCGCTCTACGGTGTCGCCGTGGGGATCTATAAAGCACATGCCCTTGCCGTCCTTGATGTCCTGCACCGCAAGATTTTGGATAAAGGTCGTTTTGCCGGTGCCCGTTTGCCCGATCACATAGAGATGCCGTCGTCGGTCTTCGTCGTGCATGCGTATTTCGCGCGTCTCCCCGCGAAATACGTTGTAGCCCAACAGGATGCCTTCTGCCGGAAGGTTGGGCGGGGGCGGCGCTTCCCGCGCTTTCACGCTTTTTACATTGGGGGTGGTCATCGGCACGCTCGGGAAATGAAACACCGACGTAAGTTCTTCGCTCCCCAGCACCATCATCGCGCGCTCGTCAAACATGCGGAACGAGAAATCAAGCGTGAGCGCCTTGAGGGACGCGCCGGTCGCCTGACGCACATAAAAGCTGTTGCTGTTGGGGTCGGTGAATTGCGCAAATGCCAATTGCAGGCCCTGCAAAATCGCTCCCGCGCGCTCGCGCGTGCCTGCGGATGCGACAAGGCGGATGTTGGTTTCAAAAAGCGATTTGGACGCCTTGTTTTCCAGCGCCCGCACCATCTCTTCTTCTGATGGCGTGAGCCGAACCATGGGCACGGGACTCCCTGATGGCGATTGTCCGACGGCAGGACCCGTAGGAGAAGCGATCAACTGCGTAATTGCGTCAACCGTTTTTTCTAATCTATCTTTGGGCCGCTTTCCCTCAAACCGCGTCTTTGCGTGCTCCTTGATCCTCATCTGCCACTTGATACGCGCGGGGCGCGCAATAATCTGCAATGCCGCGCCCTCGCCTGTACCCGCCAGCTTGGTGAACACGTTGGTCAGCTCACGCATGGGATCGGTCTCGAGCTTCTGATATGTGCGAATAGGATAAAAACGGCTACGGGAAAGGGTAAGGGATGCGGCCGCCGTACTGCCTGTGGGATTGAAAATATTGTAATCCTTGGCGCGCTCCACCGATGCGTCCGAAAAGATGCCCTGCACGGCTTTTTCAACCGCGGCAGACAGGCGGCGCGGCACTGCAATATAGAAGATGAGTTCCTCGCCAATATGGGGAACAGTCAGCTCCAGCGCGAACATGGCGGGACCGTAGAAAAAACTGCGAAAGCCGGCATCGCGGATATCGTGGAGGTTGGCGTACAACTGCTCCATGTGAGAGATGCGCTCGCGCATAACCGCCTGCGTCATCTCCGCATTGCCTTCCTGGAGCACCGGCGGCAGACGGACGGCCAGAAGTGCTAGATTGAGCGAGCGGGAAATCAGACCCTTGCGCCGCAGGACCAGCCGCATGAAAAAAATGCCGCCCACAGCCGCGACAAGGACGATGAATCCGAAATAGAGATATACGATAGTATAGTCCCCCATTACCATGCGTCTATTTTGCGTAGCGCTACCAGCTTGTCGTAGTACTCGTCCACCAGACGGTCGTGCAGGGCATCAAGCAGATACGGACTTTCGCGGTACGCCTTGTCCACGGCATCGGCAATACTGCCGGACAGCGCCCGCGCGACCAAAGCGTGAAGTTCCTCCTCATGCTTTGCCGCTTCCTGCGACATGCCGCTTTTTTTCGCAATATCGGCAGTCCCGTGGTTCGTAAAACTGCGGTCTGCAATATCGGCACCGGAATGTTCAATATGCTCGCGCACCACCTCGCGGAACACTTCCTTTTCCGGCTGTGCGGCACCGCCCTGCTCCGCCAAGGCGCGCTTTTTTTCCTCGAGCCGTTGTTCCAGCACCCGAATCTCCTGCTCCGCCGCCATACCGCCAGCGCCAAGCCCTTCCTGTTGCCGTTCTTCTGCCATATGCGCCTATTATAGTAAAGAAGCGGCAAAGCCACAATCTCGCACGCACGCCTAAATCCATTATATGCTATGCCGAAAGCGCTTTGGCGACCTGAAGTGCCGCCCGCGCAAGCTCTGCCGTCTTTATCAGATGCGGGCGATCCAGATCGCTGTGGTAGAAAGCCATCATCTTTTGCATATCGCCGATGACCAAACGCGTGCGCCCGATGATGCGTCCGAGGCCGCGTACGGGAAAGCCCAGCCGCACCGCGGTTTCATCTTTCACAAAGTATGTTTCGCTGAATCCGATGCAGTCGAGCACCAGTATCTTTTCCGCCCGCGCGAGCAGGGCGCGGTGCCGTTCCTCAAAGACGCGATATCCGTGACCCCAATAAATCGGCTGATCGTAGGACAGCTCTTCATTGCCGCCGAAGACAAAAAGCGTATAGCGGCGCAGTTGCGGATATGCGGCGGCAAGATACAGCGTGAGCGCGGTGCCGCTCGCATTGTCCACCGCGCCGCCAAAGAGCGAATCATAATGGGAAAATACGAGGTAGCGGGGATTGACGCGGTTGCCGACCAGGATATTGGCCGAGCGGTGCGCGGTTTTGCGCACGTTGACAGCGCCGCGCACGGTTTTCGCGTGCATGATCCACGGCACTATATCCCGCGCCACCGCAAGCGACGGAGCGAAATAGTGATTACTGCGGGAGATGACGGCACACAACGGATTGAAATTGATATTTTCCGTCGTGAGAAAGTTTTGCGAACTCGTGAGCGAACTGATGAGATGGTTTTGATTCCTGATGATGCCGCCTTGAAATGATGTTGCCATGCACGGCACCCGCCGCCCGTCGAGGACGAGATCCGCTCTTGTCACGCGCGGCAGATGCGTCACAAATTCCTCGACGGCGTAGGGAACGCCCTCGCGCTGAAGTGATGCCTCGATTATACGCCGCGTTTTTCTTTCTCCAGCGAACTGCCGCTCGCCGAGATCGTATAACGCCGTAATAAAATTCTTGGTGTCTTGTATGTTCATAATGCAGATGACCAATAATACTAGGGGGATCAAAGAAAGGGAGGCGGCAGATGTCGGATATGCCGCCGCCTCCTGATGATACGATATGAGCATCTACTGAAGGAGGTGCTTGAGAATGCTCCGATCCGTGCGCCATTGGTCGGCACGGTGATGAGCCACATAATAGCCGAGTTCACGCCACCATGGAAGCGGTACGAGCATGGGCGCTACGCCAAAGGTCGCCGCCACCGCGTCAAACGCGGGCTCGAAGACCTCGCGCGTAAAGCGCATCAGCCCCTCGCCCGTTTCGCCGCCGTGGAAATCCTCGAACAGCACGCCGTGCGCCACCGCCAGCGACAAGAGCAGAGGATAATAGCCCTTGGCCCAGCCGCGCGCGAGATACATGTCCGATGGATCGGTGGTCCACGCTCCCGGATATACCGCCTGCAAGAGACGCCGGTGCCATGCAACCATGGCCTCGCCACTGCCGAGAAGTATTCGGTCCAGCGGCGTCCGCTCCTTTTCGCAGATCTGTGAATCCGCGAGCACTATCTTGCGGATTTCAGGAAACCCGCGGGGGCTAAATCCCCCCACGACCTTGGGCGCCACATAAGACGCCTTGACCGGTGAGTGCGTCACGAACCGATCGCGTAAATATGTGGACCACACCGGACATAGCCCTGCTCGCTCGGCCAGCAGGATAAACGCGCAGTCCTCATAGCGCGCCGTCGCAACGTGCCTGCTCACAAACCCAATGCGGGCTCGGCGGGCAAAGGCCGAAGGAAATACGAATCCCTGTGCCGCCCACCACTGCTCCACGCTCTCACGCAAGACAGCGCGCCCTTCCAACATCCCGCGCGCGTGCGCCATCGGTATGTAGAATCGCTGTGCCACGATGCCTCCTCCTCTGCCGTATGAGTGAAAGATCGATGTTGCCGCGCGGTGCGCGCGGCAACGAAAAAGCCCTTTCTGAGGAAAGGGCTTTTTGAGGTACCTACTCTGGGGGATAACTAGGAGACGCCGCAAAAAACACCTTCCTCGGAAAAGGTCTTTTTCGTGCACTTCGTCGCCCGTATGATGTTGGAGAAAAAAGATTGCGGCATATGGTCAATCCACTATAGCACAGGCAGATACCGTGTCAACCGCCTACTCATCCCGCATGGCGAGGCGGCGGATGAGGATGAGGAGTACGGCGGGGGCGACCAGCCACCACAGGTGCACCGCAGGATCCACAAAGACACGCCGTGTCAGAGGCGACAGAAATGCGGTCTGCGCAGACGGCAGAAGAGACAGAATAATATGCGTCAGCAGGCCTACCTGCGCCACACTCAAGAAAAATACCTGCCACCACGGCGCGCCCGGCGCAAAAGGCCGGCTTCGCCGCGCGCCGAGCAACCACACCATTAGAATAAAAAGAATGAGGAAGATACCGATGGTTCCGAGAAACTGATCGCGAATGCCCATCATCGCCGTAAGCCGAGCCGCAGGAATCGCGGGAAAAATGGCGAGCGCGATATAGGTCACCATGATCGTAGATACGATCTTGCGCCGTCCGGCCAGAAACGACCAAAACAAACTGCCGCCAACGAGCAAAACTGTGAGCATCACATCCCATGTGGGATTTGAAAAAAGCGCGGAGGCACCCTGCAATGATTTCAGTGAAAAAGAAGGAATCTGCATGTCCCCCATTATACTCGCATGCTTCCCAGCCACAATCCCCAGTGATTTTCTCTCCCCGCCTCCCTCTCCGCTCACGCGTTACGGCACGGACAAACACTACTCGCTCGTTCGGAGGGTCCCGCAGTGTTCTCCGCCTGCGGTAATGCCGTATTCCGTTTGCCCTCCATGCGCTTCTTTCATTGAAATACCTCCTTATGATTGCCACTTGTTTTAACCTCAATAGTAATAATTCTCCTTCCTCTTTGTGCAGTTAAGTCACTGCCCTTACCAGATAGCTCTACGCTGTATCCTTCTTTGCGCAACAGTTCTTCAACAAATTTTTCTCCAATGGAACCCCTAAAAATATTGCTGATAGTTTTCATACTACCTTTTTCTATAATACTATGCCTTTAAACTTCTTTCTAAGTATAGCACAGGTGTCCCCGCGTAAGATGAAGCTTGCTGTCCGCTGTTTGAAGTCGGACTTCAAACAGCTTTACAATAGAGCGTCGCGGTCGCGGCGTTTTGCTTTTCGCGGTACTTGCCGGAAAAGTTTGCTTGGTCTGCGTCCATCCGGACGCAGAAACTTTTTCGGCAGGTAGCGAGGCCGCCGCAGGAGCGGCCGAAGCGTGCCGCGAAAAGCAAAACGCCGCGTAAACCGCGGCGCCTGCCTTATATAGCGTAGCTAGAGAGATTAATAATCCTCGTGTGGCATCGCGGGGGAGGATTTTTCCTCCTTTTTGGGAAGATCGGCGATTGCCACTTCCGTCGTGAGGAACATGGCGGCAACCGATACTGCGTTCTCCAGCGCCATGCGCGTTACGCGCACTGGATCAATAATCCCCTCTTTGAGCATATCGTTGACGATCACATCGCGGCGCGCGTCGTATCCGGCGTTGGATTTGCCGTCGCCGCCTATTTTCTCCCGAATGCGCGTAGTAATCTCGCCCGCGCGCTTGCCCGCGTTGGCAGCAATTTGCGCCAACGGCTCCTCAAGCGCATTGAGCAACATGGTGTAGGCGGCCTGATATTCCGGACTTGCCTGCTCGGACGCGCCGTCCGCGCGCCGCTTCCACCGGTCAGCTACTAGCGTTGCGGCTTTGAACAGCGCCATGCCGCCGCCGGGCACAATACCTTCGGCGAGCGCGGCCTTGGTCGCGGCCACCGCGTCTTCTATCTTGAGCTTGATATACTTCATTTCCGTCTCGGTCGCGGCGCCCACCTTTATGACCGCCACGCCGCCGGAGAGTTTGGCAAGCCGCTCTTGCAATTTTTCTTTGTCGTATTCGGAATTGGATTTTTCCTTCTGTACGCGGATTTGGGCAATGCGCTTTTCAATTTCGTCTTTCTTGCCTTTGCCGCCCACGATCGTGGTGTTGTCTTTGTCGGCCACGACGCGGCGGGCTTTGCCCAGCATCTCAATCTCCACATTCTCCAATTTCAATCCCAAATCCTCGGTAATCACTTTTGCACCGGTCAGTACGGCAATATCCTCGAGCATTTCCTTTCTGCGATCGCCGAACCCGGGGGCCTTTACGGCAAGCGCATTGAAAGCGCCGCGCAAACGGTTGACCACCAGTGTGGCCAATGCATCGCCGTCCACATCTTCGGCAATGATCACGAGTTCTTTCTTGCCCGAGCGCGCGAGCTTTTCGAGCAGAGGCAAAATGGTCTGAATAGAGGATACTTTCTTGTCCGTGACCAGGATAAAAGGATCCTCGATCACGGCCTCCATGCGCTCGGCATTGGTCATCATATAGGGCGACACATAGCCACGGTCAAACTGCATGCCTTCCACAATTTCTTTTTCAATGCCCGTGCCCTGTGATTCCTCCACCGTTACTGCGCCATCCTTGCCCACCCTTTCGATCGCTTCTGCGATGATAGTGCCGAGCTCCTCTGATTCTGCGGAAATGGTCGCTACTTGTACGATTTCCTCTTTTTCCTTGATCGGCTTTGCGATTTTCTGCAGTTCTTTTACGATTTCCTCCTGCGCTGATTCCAATGCCTGTCGAAGGCCGACGGCGTTGACGCCTGCCGCGGCATATTTCAAGCCCTTGCGGATAAGCGCCTGCGCCAGCACCACCGACGTGGTCGTGCCATCGCCCACGGCGTCATTGGTCTTGGACGCGACTTCCTTTACGAGCTCCGCGCCCATATTCTCAAACTTGTCTTCAAGTTCTATTTCTTTGGCGATCGTCACGCCGTCATTGGTGATCTGCGGCGCGCCAAAACTCTTGTCGAGAATGACATTGCGCCCCCGCGGCCCCAGCGTCAGCTTGACCGCTTCGGCGAGTATATCCACGCCGCGCGCCATCGCGTGCCGAGCTTTTTCGTGAAAAATAATTTGTTTTGCCATAGTACTAACCGATTATGGCGAGGATATCTTCCTCCCTCGCGATCAGATATTCTTTGTCATCAACTTTTATTTCGTTCGGACCGTATTTCGTGAAGAGCACCGTATCCCCTTTTTTGACGTGCATGAGAATGCGTTTGCCCTCATCGTTTACGCGGCCGGGACCCACAGCCACCACTTTGCCCTGCTCGGGCCGCTCCTTATCGGCGGTCTCGGGCAGATAGATTCCCGACTTGGTCCTGCCCGCCTCTTTTTTGTCTGGCTCAATGAGCACGCGGTCTCCCAATGGATTGATCTTCATAAAAAATAAAGAGTTTTAATGCGTTTAGCACTCGCGACCTATGAGTGCTAATCATAGTAATTCAACGCGGAAGATAAGTCAATAGTTCCGCTCTGCAGAGCCCCCCGCACGCCCTATTGACTTATTAAACTAGGTATGTTATCATTCTGACATCGCTCTTAGAAAGTGCTTCGGCACATCGAAACCCTCCCTACAGGAGTAGCCCATGAAGAAGCTGTTTGTGTCCGTAGTTGTCTGTTTTCTTGCCCTAACAGCCGTTGCGGCGTACGCCCAAAGCAACCTCGCAGACATCGAAAAGATGATCCGCGAGCAGGAGGCGAAGCACGCCACCGTCCGGCTCACTCTCCTCCATTTCGAGATAGCGGAGGCAGTAGACAGCGCCATACGCGCCGCTCGACAGTTTCAGCGCCTGAATGAGAAAGTGCAAAAACTTTCTGGCGACCATCAACTGCTCTGCGCCCAGCTTCCTGCGATACCGCACCTGCGCGCGTTGCGCGAGATGGAAACAAGCGCGGCGCGCGTCGTTGAACTCATCGGCAAGGTCACCGCCCTCGTCAAAGCTGGCGGTACGCCGTCAGAGGGAATGCAGAAACTCATGGCGGGCGATCTCGCGCAACTCATGCAGACGATCGTCGCGGACGGCGCAAAACTGCATGCACTGTTTTCCGATCTGGAAACGACTTGCGCCAAAGAGGGTTAAGAACTTCCATCGCCCGGT
This sequence comes from Candidatus Sungbacteria bacterium RIFCSPLOWO2_01_FULL_54_21, assembly GCA_001820725.1. Lineage (GTDB taxonomy): Bacteria > Patescibacteriota > Minisyncoccia > Sungbacterales > HO2-52-23 > WO2-54-10. Next base: position 49,981 of record MHQR01000020.1, read on the forward strand.
GGCGATAAGTAGTTCCGGACAATAGCAGCCAGAGGCAAGGAAACACCGTCCTTGCCTCTTTTGAACTTACTTTTCCAAATCCAGGACCTGATCAATGCGCACATGCGCGACGAAGTCGCGCATGTGGCTCACGAGAATCATGGCTCCCTGGTAGCTATCAAGCGCCCTGGCAATGACCGGTATGTGGCGAAAATTGATGTGGTTGGTCGGCTCGTCCAAAATCAGCAAGCCCGGCTTTTGCAGGACCAGGCGCGCGAAAGCTACCAGGCCCTTCTGCCCTTCCGAAAGCATGCCGATCTTCATGCGCATCATGTCGCCCGTGATCAAAAAACCCGCGGCAGACGAACGCATCTCCTGCTCCGCCGCGTGCTCCATGACGCCCATGAGCGCGTCATGCACGGTATCTTCAAAATTCAGCGTGGAAAAGTCCTGGCGACAGTAGCCGATCCTGACGCCCGGCGCTATGGATACGCCCTTTGCCATGCCTCCGGCGATCGTCTCAAGCAAGGTCGACTTGCCGATGCCATTGGGTCCGGAGAGGAGCAGATGCATATTTCGCTTCAGTAAAATATCTACCGTACGCGCGACCGGCTTGTGATTTTTCATCACGGACAGCGAGCTGATTGCCGCGATTTCGCCGACCAGATCCGGCTGATGGGGAATCCTGAAAGGCCGTATCGTCTTGTCTTCCATGCGCACATCCACTTTTTCCTCTTCCAATTCAGCGGCTTTCTCGCGCATGCGCTTGGCGACCATGCGCATCTGCCCGCCTTTGTGCGCGAACACGTTCGCTTTGTCTTTTTTCTCCTGAATTTCCTTGGCAAGCTGGGCGTTTTTTCTGTTTTCTTTCTCGATTCTCGCCGTGATCTGCGCTACTACGTCAAAATAATCCCCCGCGTACTGTTCTATTTTTTTGGTGAACACGTCCAGATACAATACCCCATCGGTAAACGCGTTGAGAAAATCCGCATCGTGCGAGATAACAATGCACGTTTTTTTATAGCCGATGAGGAACCTTGTCAGATGCTCAATGCCCGCGCGATCAAGATTATTAGTCGGCTCGTCTAGCAGGAGCACATCGGGCTGTTGGATCAGGGCTGAGGCGAGCAAGAGGCGCGCCTGCTGGCCCCCGGAAAATGACCGTATGATCCGGTCATGAGGCGCGTGGAGATTGACGATCTCAAGCGCTTCATCGATTTTCGGATCTATATCATATATCTTTTTTGCAAAACACCGTTCGAAAAATTCCCGTACGGTGAGCGGCATTTCCTCGCGCGGAATGACCTGCCGGGCGGTTGCTGTCGCAAGCCCCTTGGGGATATTGATGGCTCCCTCGTCGGGCTTCAATGCGCCGGTGATGAGCTGGAAGAGCGTTGATTTGCCGGCCCCGTTCTGCCCCATCACCGTGAATTTTGCCCCCCGCCGCACGGAAAAGCTCCCTTCGCGAATAATGGGTTTTTGCGATCCGTATTCAAATGATACGCGGTCAAAGCGTACGATCGCATCAGCCATCCGCCCACCCTACGCTATACGCCGGGAAATAGAAAGATGCCGATCTTACGCGATGGGAAGCGTGAAGGAGAAGATGGTGCCCTTGCCTTCTTCGCTTTTTACGTCAATGGCGCCATCGTGTTTTTCAATGATATTTTTGGCAACATAGAGACCCAGACCCGTGCCGGACGTGTGGAGGCGAATGGCATTGTCTGCGCGGAAGAATTTGGTGAACACGCGGTGCAGTTGCGAAGGCGTGATGCCGATGCCGCTATCCTGCACCGAGACCGCAATGCGTGCATGGTCCTCGATGGCCCGCATGACGACCGTGCCGCCCGGCTCGGTGTATTTGAGCGCGTTGTCCAGGAAATTGTCGAGCACCATGGCAATGCGCTCTTCATCAAATACCAAATCCGGCAGGGGCTTGTCTTTTGGAAGTTCAAGCGCGAACGATATGCCCTTCTCCTTGCCGAGCATAGCATAGCGTGTAATAAATTGCTCCAGAAGGGGCGTGATGGACTGCGTGCGCAGGCGTATGCCGAATCGCCCCTCTTCAATGCGGGCGACGCTCAAGAGATCATTGACCAGGTCTATCATGCGCAAGGTAGCGCCCAGCCCCGAGGTCAGGAGGCGGCGCTGTTCAGGTGTCAACGAAGCACCGTCCCGATCGAGAATGGTCTGATACGACCATCGGACGCCCGTAAGCGGGGTGCGCAATTGATGCGCGGCAATGGAGACGAATTCTGATTTGATGACGTCGAGTTCTTCCAGGCGCGCATTGGCGCGGGACAGTTCCAGATCGCGGCGCACAAGCATCTTGCCCACGCTTTCCAATTCCAGCAGGAGGTCGCGCAGACGCGCGTTTGCCGCGACGAGCTCGCGGTCGCGGCGAACGAGAATTTTCGCGCTCACGACACTTTCCTGGTTGCGCTCTTCAAGCACGGTATTCAGGCGCGTGAGACGCATATTGGCGACAATCACCACCGCCGCGATGACCGCTCCCAAGAGGACCGTGATGCCCGCAAGAAAAATCATCTGCCGCTGACCCGCCAGCGCAATGCTCCTCGGCTGTTCAAAGAAGATGCTCATGTCCGCGATACCCACCGGCATGCCCACGGCAAACATGTGCTCACCCACTTCACTGCGATACCCATCTTCGGGAGCGAGGCCATGTGCGGTGACCGCGCCGTCAATCACCCTGCGTACGATGGCGCGATCGCCAAAATACGGCCGGCGCAAGAGTTCGCTCAAGTCCGGATGGATGATTTGGTTTCCTTCGCGGTCTACCACATAAATATCTCCCGTACGCGTGGGGGGCGCATGGATCGCCGAGACAAGCCCGCGCACGTTGAGATCGCCGATGAGCGCCTGCGCCACGCGTCCCCCGCGTCGCACCGGCACGGCAAGCGTCATGTGCGGCTCAAGTTCTGGAGAGACAAAAATGTCACCAAAGCTTGCAGAGCCGTCGCGCGCCTCGGTGAAAGAGCGCTCCTCTGCGTACACGCCCAGATCCGCCGGAGAGACAAACCGGAACCGGTCAATGCGCAGGATTTCTTTGCCATCGCCTCCCGCAATACCGACACTTTTTATCGCCGGATTGTGCTTGAGCAGGCGGTCAATGACGGTTCTTCCGCGCTCCGGCTCCACGCCAATTTCTTCAGCCGCCTGCTCCATCTGCTTTTGGAGTGTGGCGAGCGATCCGCTCACATCGCTCCTTGCCCGCTCCAGCACTTGAAGCGCCAGGACCGATGCCGCCGCTTCAATGGCACGCAAGGCCGGAACCAGCCAGGTAAGGTTTACAATGATAAGTACCGCCGCAACAACGGCAAAGATGACGGATGTGCGCCAAATGGTCATGGTGTTGCGCGATACATTTCCTGTTATTCCACGCTCTCATCAGCTTTTGCGGCAAAGGCGGGATCTATGGCGATGCCAAGCGCGTGTGCAGTCCGGAGATTGATTACCAACTCAAGTTTTTCCGGCAGTTCAATGGGTAGATCCGCCGGCCGAGCGCCTTTAAGAACAAGATACGCAAGACGCGCCGCCTGCTCGCCTACATTATAGTAGTTTGCGCCGTAACTCATGAGCGCTCCTGTGCGCGCATCATCGGCATTGGTTCCAGCAAGAGGGACTTTTTTCTTGAGCGCAAAATCGCTCATGTACGCCGAAAGCCCTCCGCTCACGGAATCAGTCGCGCGCACCAGCCCATCGCTCGGGCGAAACGAAAATTGCTCAAGAAAATCCCGCATTTCATCCCGATCCGCCACCTGCCGTTCTACAAGGACAAGGCCGAGTGATGCGGCAGTCGTCCGCACGTTTTCAATACCGGCCGTTTTGCCGTCGGACCACACAAATATGACGCGCGTAACCGAGGGCACCATTTCCCGGAAGAGCTCGAGTCGCTTTGATACGATCACTTCATTGTGGGGAGTAACGCCGGTAAAATTATTGCCGGAACTCGCCATACTCGCCACGATTCCAGACCCTATGGGATTTGAAACCGCGCCGAATACAACCGGTATATCCTGCCGTTCGGCGGTCGCCTCCTTGGCCGCCCGGGCACCCAACACACCCATGATATAGAGAAGATCAATATTCTGGTTGATGAGCCCTTCGACAATGCGTTTGCTTTCAGGAATGTCTTTACCGACGGGCTCCACGATGTAGCGAATCGTCTTCCCCTCCTCATAGCCGCGCTCTGCCATGGCGGCGCGGAAGCCCTCCCATGCTGGCATGAGCGATGGCGGATTGGTGATGACACCGACAGTCAGCATCTTTGCAGGCATCGGATGTTCCCGTAGCCCCCCCACGTCAAGATATCGCACGGCATATACTCCCACCGCAAGCAATACCGCGCATCCCACGATATACCATGATGTTTTTTGAGACATAAAAGTGCGGCCGGAGAGGTTACGCTCCGACCCCGAATAGGACGACCGTCTCGTTATGAAATCTCGGATCGCATTTTTCAAGGTTGCGCACTTCCCCGCCGAGCGGCGCCTGCTCGCCATACGTGTAGAAGCCCAGCAACGGCACGTCCGGGCCGATAATATTCATGACCGCGCGGATTTCGTCGCCCGCTTTCTGCGCAAAAAGTTTTTCGCGGGCAATGCAATTGAATATGAGCACGAACGCGGGTCGGGTGCGGTCGATTTCAAACTCGCGCATCAGGTGCCGAGCCGCATCCTCGGCCGCCTCCACGGCTTTTTCTTTGGAGCCGATCATGAGCCGCACCTCACTGCCTTCGGGTATCTCTGCCGCACACGTGATCGAGCCGTCGTCGTTTACGGTGATGGGGTCGCGGATGAGATATTCCTCCGGATACTCCGGAATCTTGAGCCCCAAGGGGTAGGTAATCGCAAGCCGCGCAAGCGCTTCTTTCCGAAGTTCCTCGGCGCGCGCCCCGAAATAATCCTCGTAGACGGAAATGGCCGGCTTGCCGTCAAGTTCGGAGAGCACCGCGCCCTGCGCTTTGGTCACCCGCATGGGCATGCCAATGGGTACCCAGCCGTGGCGAACGCCAATGCCGATCGTCATATCGCCCGCAAGTCCCACGCCCGCAATTGCTCCGGACACTACTTCGTCGTCGCGATACTCATATGTTTTTTTAAACATAAAATCATCGCCCGCGGCGCCGCCGACGATGGGAAAATGCGGCCCCAGCACATCGGACACGCCGCGCACGATGTCGGCTCCGTTGCCGGTCAGCACATCCGGCAACATAATAAACGCGCGGAGTGATGCGGGCGGAGTGCCCGCGGCGGCCTTGCCCTGCGCTTCGCGCGCCGCGGCGCGTCCGGCCTCGCGCGCGTCTTGCTTGATATCCCGCCCCATACCCGAGTAAAAAGAGAGCGTATCCGAACGGATAGCCATGACGCCGACCGATCGCTGGGTTGGTCCGTCATTGGTGATTTCCCCCGCCGTACTGCACCCGAGCAGAGGCGCGTGCCCCGAGGCATCCCTGACGCCGCGCACCACATCCTCCTGCCGCAGAAACGACGATGCAAACACAAATACAAATTCCGGCTTGCCGCCGGCACGCTCAACAGCGCTCTTACCTGCCGCGTATCCCGCCTGATACGCGTCACTGCCTGCGCCCGTTCCTACACCCGCATGAATCATAGCGACAATGCGTTAACGCTTTTCAAGAATATACCCCGCTTTTTCAACAATTTCCACCGGCGAAACATTGGCCTTCACGATGTACGCGGCCGCGCCCATCTGGAGACCTTTATCAATTTCCTCGCGCTGGCCGAGATTGGAAATGACCATCACTGGCACCGTGCGCCACGTTTCGTGCTGTTTCAGCTCTCCGAGAAATGAGAAGCCATCCATCCCGGGCAGAACCATGTCGAGCAGGATAAGGTCGACCTTGTCCGTTTCAAGCGCGCGGCGCGCTTCCGCAGCATCCACCGCCTTGATCACCCGATATCCTTCGGCAAGGAATTTGCGCTCGAGCAATCCGACCAGAAGGAAATCGTCCTCAACCACCAGGACCGTGCGGTTCGCCCCCGACGGCTTTCTTTCCTTTTCCTGTTCGTGCGGCAGACCCGCCTTTTCCGTATGCAAAATATTCTCGACGCGCGCCAGCACCTCGCGCGGATCAAAGTTTACCTTGACCAAATAATCGCGCACGCCCAACTGCAGGGCGCGCTCAAGCTCGATGGGCTGGCCAGAATTGGAAATAATGAGCACGGGCGTTGCAGGCAGGAGACCCTCTTCCTTCATCTTTTGCAAAATCTGAAACCCGCTCATGCCCGGCAACATCATATCGAGCAATACCAAATCAGGCCGAATCTCTTTCACCAGCGCCAAACCGGCAATGCCGTCGCGAGCCACGGCCACGTCATATCCCGAAGCCACCAGCCGCGCGCGCAAGAGCTCCAGGAGCACCTCCTCGTCCTCGATCAACAGCAAGCGTTTCTTGCCTTCTGTGTCTGCCTTTTCCTCCCTCATAGTGTCCTCATTCTACTCCAGCCCAGCCCCAGGCACCACGCCGCATTGTGGATAACTGTGCATACCGCTGCCGATGTTGCGCGTCGTTGAGAGCATGGAACCCGTCCCGTTGCGCCTTGTCCCGATGTCCCACAGGTGACATGCTGGCAACCTCACGCAACATCTGCAGCGGGACGATTAATACCCCTCCAGTTTCTTGGCCATGCGGTGGGTGCGTATCCTTTCCAATGACTTTGCTTCAATCTGGCGGATGCGCTCGCGCGTAACACCAAATTCGCGGCCAACTTCTTCCAGGGTATGCGTAATGCCGTCCTCCAGCCCAAACCGCATGGAAAGTATTTTCTGCTCGCGGGGCGTCAGTTCCCGTATCACACTCATCAGTTGGTCGCGCAGGAGGCGGCGCGCCGCGTGCTGTGCTGGAGAAATCGTTTTTTCGTCCACGATGAATTCGCCCAGCACCGAGTCCTCGTCATCCTCGCCCACCGGTGCTTCGAGCGACACGGTATCTTGGGCAATTTTCTCTATGTGCCGTATTTTTTCCACCTCCAGCCCCATCTCCGCCGCGATTTCCTCACTCAATGGCTCGCGCCCCAAGTCCTGCAGGAGGCGGCGCTTCATCTGCTGGTATTTGGAGATCGTCTCCACCATGTGCACGGGAATCCGGATGGTGCGCGCCTGATCAGCCAACGCGCGCGTAATGGCTTGCCGTATCCACCACGTCGCATACGTGGAGAATTTGTACCCGCGGCGATAATCAAATTTCTCCACGGCCTTGAAAAGACCCACGTTGCCCTCCTGCACCAGATCGAGCAATGTAAGATGCGGCGAGCGGCCCACATAGCGTTTGGCAATGGACACCACGAGCCGCAAGTTGGCTTGTGTCATTTTTTTACGCGCTTCCTCGTCCCCTTTTTCAATTTTCCGCGCCAGGTCTTTTTCCTCGTCCGCGGAAATCAGCGGAATTTTCCCGATCTCGCGCAAATACATTTGCACCGAATCCTGGGCCAATTGGTCAAAATCCATAGATTCCTCGCGACTGCGCTTTTTCGAGGAATTCTTGTCCTTTCCCCCTTCGCCGATAAATTCCTTGGACTCCAGCACCTCAATGTGCTCTTTTTCAAACCGCTCGTAGAGATCTTCAAGGAGCAGGACGTCGTCCTCGATCATCGGGAAATAATAAAGAATCTCTGCGTATGTCACAAATCCGCGCTCGCGGCCGCGCCCGAGAAGTCCTTCAATCTTCTGCTCCGCTTCTTTTGCCGCGCTCTTTTTTGAGGAAGATGCGCCCGCAGTCGCCGGGCGCTTGGCCGGCGCTTTTTTTGCGGTGGTTTTCTTTTTTGACGCTCTTTTCTTTTGGTTTTTCTTTGATGTCGCCATATGAAAATGTTAGGAAAGATGACGGAGACATTCAACAGTCGCCCGATATTCTTGCTGGAGCGTAGCCCCGACGTCATGCCCGCTCTCCGCGATTTTTCGTCCCAAGACGGCGAGCCGCTCCCGCACACACATCAGCTCTAGCTCTCGGCGCGCGACCATAAATTCTTTTTCCATGTCCGGCACGATCTCGCGCAGAACTTCCCCCCTAAAGCGCACGCTTTCCACATGGGGAGCGAGCTCGGCCACTGCGGTGGCGCCGTCTGCCATCAGCGCCCGGAATATTTCTCCAGAAAGCGCGGTTGAAAATTCTATCTGGCGCTCGGCCAATTCCCGCTTTCTCACCTCGTCCGGCATCAGGGCAAGTACGGCGAGGAACCGCTCCTCCACGAGATCCCGCCGCGTTGGCACCGCGATCTTTTCCTCTGCAGGTTTCGCGGGAGGTGGGGCCGGCGCCCCCTGCTTGCGCAATTCTTTCCACGTCGCTTCTTCCGCAACGCCCAGCCGCTCCGACAACTGCGCGATCCAGTGGGCTTTTTCAATTTCGTCGGTGAGTTCAGCCACCAACGGAAGCAGTGCCTGCGAAATTCGTTTCTTCCCCTCGGCCGTATCGCGGTTTTCCGCCCGAAACACTTTGTCAAAATAGAACGCGACCACAGGCCGAGCATCTTCCACGGCCGCGCGCCAGAGCGCGGGGTCTTCAGCCACGGCGTCCGCCGGATCCTTACCCGAAGGAATCACCGCAATACGCCTGCTGAAATCAAACTGCGCGGCGAGCGCTAGCGACCGTCGGGTAGCCGAATCACCCGCGGCATCGGCGTCAAACGAACAGATCATCGTGTCGCATAAGCGCCGCAATATGGATAGTTGCGGAACCGTGAGCGCTGTCCCCGACACCGCGATGGTCTGCGTCACTCCTGCCTGATGCGACATGACGCAGTCCATATATCCTTCGGTTACAATCACTTGGTTTTTCGCGCGAATCACCTGCTTGGCCTTGTCGAATCCATACAGCGCGCGCGATTTGTCATAAATCAGGGTCTGCGGCGTATTGATGTATTTTGGCGTACCACTGCCGCGCCCCGCTACCGAAGTTGCCGCTTCGTTCAACGGCATGGCACTTGTCCCGCTATCCCCTTGTCCCATCAGGGACTTTGATGGCGTAGCACGGGCAACATCGGCATCGGGTAATGCGCGCCCGCCAAATCCGATCACCCGTGCGTTGGCATCGGCAATCGGGAACATGACGCGCGAGCGGAACCGGTCGTGCAGACGGCCACTGCCATCGCTGGAGCGCAGAGCAAGACCGACTTTTTCCACCGCATCGGCGCCAAATCCCTTTGCCGCAAGCCCGCGCAGGAGCCAGTCCCACTGGTCCGGCGCCCATCCGATTCTGAATCCCCGCGCGGTCTCCTCGGTAATGCCACGCGAGCGGACGTATTCTTTCGCCGCATCGGTCATGAGCAAATTTCTCTCGAACAGTTTGGCTGCGGCCTCCGCGACATCGTAGAGATGGTTGCGCTCCGAGCGGATGCGCGGGTCTTCTCGTTTTAGCTCAATGCCCGCGCGTCCTGCAAGCAGACGCAGGGCTTCGGGGAAATCCAGCCCCTCGATCTTCATCACGAAGGTAAAAATGTCTCCGCCCTCGCCGCATCCGCCAAAGCAGTGCCAAATCTGACGCGAGGGAGACACGAAAAACGAAGGGGTCTTTTCGCTATGAAAAGGACAGGGCGCTTTGTAGTTGGTCCCCGCCTTGTCGAGGCGCACATACGACTGGATGAATTCCACGATATCCAGCCGCGCTTTTATGTCCTCCACTGGCGATCCCATAGACCCAATTATAACCACCTTTCAGACAAAAATGGAAGTTTGCCATTCATCATCACGACTCAAAGTGTTTGAAGTTCCACTTCAAACAGAAGTTCCACTTCAAACAGAATTGGCGTGGAAAACCGCGCACGGGCGGGTTTACAGACATACGGATGATGTGTCATACTTTCGGTGATGGCAAAGAAGGGCAGAATTGAAACCGGCGCGGTGGGCGCCACGCGGTGGATCGGCACCACCGAGTCCTTGATCGCGCATACTATTATATTCGCGGCGTCTTTCACGTTTATCTTCGCGGGCGTTTCGGCCGATACCGTTCTGCTCGTGCTCACGACCATTGTCTCGCTCGAAGCGATTTATCTCTCCATCTTTATTCAGATGACGGTCAACCGCAACACCGAATCCCTGCAGGAGGTGGAAGAGGACATTGACGAGATTCAGGAAGACGTGAAGGAACTGGAAAGCGGGGTAGGCGAAATATCGGAAGATGTGGAGGAGATCTCCAGCGACATTGACAAGATTCAGGAAAAAGACGCGGAGGAGACCCAGCAGGAAACCGACACGCGCAAGGCCATGGAGAACATAGAGCAGACCATGACGCGCCTGCGCGAAGACATCGCCGCGCTCAAACAGACACAGCAATCCGCTACCGATATTGAGCGGCGGTGAGCGCATGTCACCCGTACCCGATGTGTCCTGTCCCACGGGTGCCGTGCTTGGCGACATCGGGCAATTTTGGCAATGGAACGATTGGTAAGAAAACATCCTTTGTGCTATCTTCATGCATAGAGACCATTTCAAAGGTCGCGTAGGAGATATGATGATTTGTACATCTTCCGCTATTGAATTAATATGGAAAACCTCAAAGAAATCGTAAAGCCGTTTTACACCGACTGCCTGACCGTCAACACCCATGCGGATCCTGGGGCGGTTATGTCTCGCGTACTTGCCGACGGCTTCCAGTCCATCGGCAGCGTGGATACAAAATCCAAGGAGAAACTCACGGGCGAAGTTCTGTTTTTCTGGAAACTCATCCCCGATATGAAGTGGGGCATTCAGGAAATGTTCCAGGACGGCAATCGAGTCATCGTGCGTAGCATCGCCTCCGGCTCGCCGAAAGGCGACTTCATGGGCATGCCGATGGACGGCTCCGCATCGTTCAAGATCATGACTATAGACATCCATACGGTAGAGAACGGCCAGATCGCCAAAGTATATCATCTGGAGGACTGGGCAACGGGGATGAAGCAGTTGAAATCATAAACGCGCATGCCGTTTCCATTCAAAAACTCCCTGTGCCGGGAGTTTTTGAAGTGAGATTGGGTCACCTTACTTTTGCGCATTGTCCGCGACATGCCATACCGCGAGCGAGCCGTAACTGCGGTACGGCGCCCACGCCATGGTGATCCGGGCGATGCTCCGCGGCGTCGCTATTTTTCTTTTGCCGTATATCGCGGCAAGTCCTTTCCGCAACCCCAAATCGCCAAACGAAAACACGTCTTCGCGCCCCAGCGTGAAGATAAGGAACATCTCCGCGGTCCAGCGGCCGATGCCTTTTACTTTCATGAGTTCCGCGATCGCGGCTTCGTCGCCGAGAGCGGGGATCATCTGCAAGTTCAGTTCTCGCGCCGCGGATTTGGCGGCAAGGTCGCGCACGGACCGCGCCTTGGCCCACGACATGCCGACATTACGCAATGCGTGCTCGGAAAATCCCAGCACATTCTCTGGGGTTGCGCGCTCTCCCGGGAATAGCGCAGAAAAGCGGCCCACGATCGCGGCCGCGGCTTTGCCGCCGAGTTGCTGGGAAATAATCTCGCGGCATAGTTTGGAAAAGTAAATATCGGTCTTTTTCTCCTTTTGCAGAAGCTCCAGTGGCATACCGGAGAGCACAGAAAAAAGCACAGGGTCGCGCTCCTCAAAATGCCGGTATATCTTATTGAGCGTCTTTTCCCTTTTCATGTTCATCTTCTGCGATGCGCAGACGGTCAATACCGTGATTGGCAAATTCGTCCTCGTACCGATCAATACTTTCGTGGTGCCGGTGCATAGACTCGTCCTCGGCCATGCCCGCGGCCATTTCCTCGGTGTGCATGGCATGAAAGTCCCGCTCGCCGAGACGTTCTGCCAATTCTTCCCAAAATACCGCGTCCTCGTGCGCATCCAGCACGGCGCGCACATCCGTTCCTTCCTCAAACAGGCGCGTGGGATGATGCGCGTCATCTGATCCGGGCTCGCGGCTCGCATATTTTTCCAAACCAAAACGCGGCGCCTGCGAAAAAACCAGATGCAAAATCCCCTCGTATTCTTCAGCCAAAGGGTCTAGGGGTCCGCCGTCTCGGTATGCGTTGGCAACCCAATTGCCCAGATATACGGCTTTGAGGAGCGCCAGAAACTGCCTGCGCGTCAATACTATGGATGCTTTGGGGATATCTTTTCCGGTCATTCCTGCATCATACCCCCCTCGCTACCTCGCAGGCAACGCCTGACCTACCCGTGGGGCAAATACTTTTTCTGCACGCATGCGGGACAGGGAAAAAGATTCAAGCATTTTTGAGCGCCTTCCTTATATCACGATAGTTAGGGACGGCAAGAGAGACCAAATCCCAAAATTTTTGGGAATGATTCATTTCTTTCAAATGACACAGCTCATGCACCACGATGTAGTCGGCATAGCGCGGCGGCAGGAGGGCAATGCGATAGCTAAAGCTCACATTCCCCTTTTTTGAACAACTCCCCCATCGTGTTTTCTGATTCCCGATCGTGACAGAATGGAACGCAAGCCGGTATATCACATTGAAAAAGGCAAGGCGCTGGCGCGCCAAGTCCAAAGCCGCATCTTTGTATTGCCGATAATCACGCTTGTTTGCAGAAAGCAAAAGGGGTTTGGGCTTGCGCTGAAAATAAGCGACTTTGTCCGCAATCCACTGGCTCCTCGCCTGCGCAAACCGCATGGCGTATGCCGGTGACATGCCCCGAGGCATAGTCACCACTACCCGTCCATCCGCATGCACGGTCAAGCGCAGCATCCGCGCCCGCCTGCTTTCCACCAGCATATACGGCCCCGTATCTCTATACCCGTCTTTGCGCTTTGCGATCAATGTCTCTTTGCCGTTAAACCCTTATCCCTATTGAAAAGCGTATCACATCGCCGTCCGATATATTCTCTTTCTTGCGCACCTCTGCTTTCAAAGGTAGCACATAGTTGCCACGGCGATTATCAAAAAATATGGATGTTCTCCATCTGGTCTTTCCCATCATAACAATCACCGGCAGAAACCGCCATCCGCAGAAACTTCGCGATTTGAAAGGGTTGCTCCGCGCGGCCGCGCCAGAGGCGCGGCACCATTCCGAGCTTACGCGCGAGGAAGTATCAATCTGCGGTGTCTGTTTGAAAATATCCGAACGGAACTGGCTGGGCCCCGCCTGCGTTGAAACTTCGGCGGGCAGGTCGGCGGG
>MHQR01000021.1 GCA_001820725.1 Candidatus Sungbacteria bacterium RIFCSPLOWO2_01_FULL_54_21
TGTTTTAGGCAGGCACATTTGGCGGATTGATTAGTTGATAATTTGCTAAAAATTCATTAGGAGTTTTGCCGTCGAGTCCGCAGTGTTCAAGATCATTGTAATACATATTCCATAATCTGACATGGTAGCGCAAATCTTCTTCTGAACTAAATGTCATCGGGTCGTACAGCTTCTCTTGATCCTCTCGATGGCTTCGTTCCACAGTTCCATTTTGTGCGGGCTTTCCCGGATCAATCAGGTAATGTTTAATGCCTCGTTCCCGACATGCCACATCCAACGCATGGAGCGACTTTACTAACAGGTCGCTTCTTTTGTTTGTCCCCGTATAGTAGTTGGTAAACGTGGCATGGTTGTCTGTTTTGATGGCTTGAATCGTAAATGGCGCTCGACCAATTACCATTTCAAGAAACAAAACACTATGAAAGTTTATCTGCTCGTCATAGATTTCAAGATGCCGCCAGCGTGAAGCCCGATCCACCGCTGTATATTGAAAATATTGATGTCCCACAACCATTCCAGGCACATACTTAACATCGATTTCAACACATTCGCCAGCTTTTATCGTGGCTTTGATATATTTGTATTTAACGCGCTTGACTCGGTATTTTCGTACCAGTCCCTCTCGCTTCAAAATTTCACCAATGGTTCTTGGTGGAATCGTCAAACCATCTTTTTTCAAATGCCAATGCAGTTTCAAAGCGCACTTTCCGGTTTCTTTGCGAAGTTCAATTACACGTTCCTTAATCCGAATTGGAGTTTCGTTCTGTTGCGTTTTTCGCGCAGTTGACCTTGGCTCAAGTCCGTCTTTCCCATTCTGTTTATATGCAGCCATCCAACGCTCAAGGCTACGTTGGCCGTACGGACAAACTTTGGCCACATTGATTAACTTCACCTCCTTTTTGACAATGGGGAGTACCCATCTTAAACGCTCTTCTTTAATTGTTTGTGCCATATGTATAGCCATTTCTCCATTTTAGGAGAAACCGCCATATGTGCTTGCACATTACCTCGATGCCTTGATTCTTGAGATGAAAGATGGTATGGTGTTTATGCTGTTTTCCTAGGAAAATGGCATGAGTACTTTCTATGTGATTACTCCAAGCAGAGGAGCGTATCGTGAGAAATCGCAACCGGAATGTTCGTGCAAAGATATTGAGAGCAAAGACCACATTCCAAGGGAGTACAGGCGTGAGCAAGCATTTCCAAATGGTTCATGGCGAACCCTTTGCCGAACGAGCTCTTCAAGGAAGGGGGAATCCTTTGGTAGCCATAACGCTCATAAACGATCATGATCCTTTAAACATCCGGCTCTATCGCTCTATGGGATTTGTCGTGGGGCGGTATGCGAAAGGCGTGCGGCTCGTCATAACGTGCCGTCATGCGCTACAGCAAGGTGCGCCATACACATGGGTTGTAGGGTGTAGAAATCCAAAACCCAGAGTATGGGATGTTCTGGGTAATGCCATTCCGGATGCCGAGCCGGAGACCGACATCGCTTTCTTACTGATGCGGGATCCCGCACAGGCGAAAACCCATGTGTTTGCATTGACGAGGCAAGACCCGCCCATCCGTAACGGGCAGATCTTATATAATGCGGGAAACCGATGCGATCCGGTGAGCGGTGTCTACGATGTGTATATCGCCCGCCAACAACCGGTACGCGAAATCGAGCGCATTGCATTTTGCAAATTCTCATCGCCCACGTTGCGCATGGTGCATCCTAATAACGCGGATGACCGAGCAGTGTGCGAGCGGGAAGGATTTCTGCCGCATCGCGTGATCAACATGGTGAGCAGGGCGAGTTTTTCCGGAAGTCCTATTTTCGATGCTGAACTGAATCTCTATGGCATGGATGTTCGTGGTTCGGAACCGGGAACTTCGGTCCATGCCGAACAAGGGGATACCGTTATCTGCGTGCCGACGAGCGCACTGTATGCGGCTCGGGAGCGGGTGATGCCGCAGATTAAAGAGCGGATTGCCGCGTATCTTTAGGGAATGTAGGTATCACCATCAACGAGGAGTATCGGACGACAAGACGATACTCCTCTTTTTCATTTTGGAATCTTTGTGTATACTGTCTCTTGTCATGAAAATTATCTTTCTCAACACGTGGGGAGGCAAAGCGTATGAGCCGCTGATGGCGTTTTTGAGCGAGCACTCTGCTTCGGCTGATTTTTTCTGTTTGCAGGAAGTGTTTGATTCGCCCTCGTCTCGTACGGTGAGTTGGGGCGGACGAGCTGACATCCTCGCTGATTTCCGCAGTACTTTGCCCGAGCACGAAGGATATTTTTCTCCGGCTGTTCAGAATTTTGATGGTGATGAGTATATGGATTTTCCTCTGATCCACGGCAATGCCATATTTGCAAAAAAAGATATAACGATTGCATCTCACGGCGATATGCTGATCGCCGGCGACGGATGGCCGGATAGCGGAGACATTCAGGCGTTTCCCCACAAAATGCAGTATGTCAGCTTTCAAAAAGAGGGGAAGATGTACACGCTGGCGCACCTGCACGGCACGCCCGTACCCAGCTCCAAACGCGATACCCCCGCGCGCATCGCGCAGTCACAGCGAGTGGCTGATTTCCTCGCGGCCGAGAAAGGAGAAAAAATCCTCGGCGGCGATTTCAATCTCCTGCCGGATACCGAGAGTATTCGCATGATTGAACGTGCGGGTATGCGCAATCTCATTACCGAGTACGGCATCACGACCACGCGCAACGCCCTCTCCTATGGACAGTATCCCGAAGCAGACCGCCAGTACTTTGCCGATTATGCGTTTGTGTCTTCGGGGGTGGGGGTGGCGCATTTCGCGGCGCCGCAGATGGAAATATCCGATCATCTGCCGCTGGTGCTCGAGTGTACATAAGGGCGGGAATGCGCTATCATCACGATGATTACGAACCTATCTATTATCGGTCTAAATATTTCTCTATGTTTTTCTCCAATGATATGTCGCCGCAGATGAAAGGGCGGGCCCAGATGCTGGGCATGCTCTTGCTTGCGGGCCTGGTGTTGAGTTCTTTTGCCTTTGCCATCTCGTATGCGGTAGATGCGTGGGATACGGCGGCCAATCGTGTTGCTCCGCGTCAATTCTCCGTAACCGGCGAAGGGAAAGTGGCAGTAAAGCCCGACCTCGCCGTAGTCACCGCAGGCGTGGTAACGCAAGCCGCAAAAATCGGCGAGACACAGGCCGACAACGCCAAGAAATCCAACGCCGTACTCGCGTTTATCAAACAGCAGGGCGTGCAGGAAAAGGATATCAAGACCATCGGGTATACTATCTCGCCGCGCTACGAGTATTACAACAGCCCGCCGTGCGTGTCATTCCCCTGTCCGCCCCAGCGTCCTCCGGAAATAACGGGCTATGAGGTGCGCCACACGATGGAGATAAAGATACGGGATTTCACGAAAACGGATGCGATTCTGGACGGCGTGGTAGCGGCTGGCGCCAACGAAGTCGGCTCCGTCAGTTTTACGGTGGACGACCCAGAAAAGCCGCGGGCTGATGCCCGCGCGGAAGCGATTGCAAATGCCGAAGAAAAAGCGCGCGTGCTCGCGCGTTCGCTCGGCGTGCGTCTCGGGCGCGCAACCGGATTCTTTGAGAATGGCGGTGGATATCCGATGCCGATGTACGCGATAGATGGCAAAGGCGGGGGATTCGGCGGCGCCATGGAAGCGCCATCCCGCGCGCCCGAAATCGCTCCCGGCCAGCAGGAAATCCAGTCACTCGTCACGATTACCTACGAGTTTCGCTAGTCCCACTGCCCTTGAGCTTTTTGGAAAAACGGACTATATTACCTATAGTCCGTTTTCTATTGTGCCGGGTTAGCTCATCGGTAGAGCGCTGCCCTGAAGAGGCAGGCGTACCCAGTTCGACTCTGGGACCCGGCACCGTAACAGGAAAGGTCGACGCATATTCGCATAACGATATCGGCCGTGTTTGAGACAATATTTGGAAAAAAAGAGGAGAACGGGGATGACATGTTCGTAAGCAGGGACGAACTCACCGCATTGAGCATTCCGTAGGGAGTTTCCATGACGCGTGCGGAGCTGGATAAGCATCTCGCAATGCAAGAGCGTCAAAAAGCTCACGGGGAGAATCTTGGCGAGAAGGAGATGCCGACCATGACGGCTGAAGAAATAGAGCGGGCGTAAGTGGCGTTCGCAAAAAATCAAGAGAGAGAGGGCAAGTAAATTTACGCCGATAGGCGCGTTGTTGTTTCGTCCCTCGATACAAGGACGCGCTTTTGAGCGGCCATAGTTTAATGGTAGGACGGCTCGTTGCCAACGAGCAGGTGGGAGTTCGATTCTCCCTGGCCGCATCAAGAGTTATACACATTACTTAAATTAAATTGGACAGATAACACAGTAACCGAAATCAAAAAACCTCGGTGGTCACCGAGGTTTTTTGATCACTTTACGAACCGGCTATGTCATAGCCGACGCGGATGTTGGGGCTTTCTTGTTTTATCTTGCGGATGGAGAAGCCGCGTATCTCGGAGAGGTTGGTAACGTGCGTACCGCCGCAGGGGACGCCGAATGTATTGCCGAATACCACAACACGTCCCGGCTTATTGTCCGGAATATTTTCGGGCACAAACCGGCAGAGTGCACGCATATCCTCTTTTGACATGAAGCGCACGGACACTTCTTTGCCCTGGCGGATGATCTCGCTCCCAATGCGCTCAATATCTTGTTTCAGTTTTTCCCTGTCCGCATCTCCCAACATACCGCCGTATTCCACGTACGGTCCTTGCGGGAAATGGTATCCTTTCCCCGGTGTCCATCCGAGGGCAAGTTGGGCAACGGCAAAATCCACGAGATGCCCGGCGGAATGGATTCGGCTGTGAAGCATGCGCCGCTGGGCGTCCACGCGGCACGACACATTCTCTCCCGCGGCAAATGCGCCATGCTCAAAATGCCCGATGTGCCGCACAATGCCATCGGTCCAGCGTACTTCTTCGACGAGGAATTTTCCGGCAGGGGATTCAATCATACCCGTATCATACGGCTGTCCCCCGCCTTGCGGATAAAATACTGTGGCATCCAGCGCCACGACACCTTTTTCGTTTTCCCGCGCAATTGATTGCACGGTGGCCTCGCAGGTAAGGCGCGAAAAATCCTCAAGATACAGCAATGTTGTTTCCATAAAAGTGTTTGACGAGTTTAGGCAAGTCATTCTTGGATATATCGCCGTCGGCAAGGCGTTTGAAGAGGGCATCGGGCGTGAGCCAGAAATATTCGGTAAAGTCATCGGGGTTGTAGCGCGGCGCCTCGTCCTGTTGTATTTCCCACACCTTCATAAACGCATTGACATCGTGCGCGTGCGGCGTGATATAGCCGAGGTAGCGACAAGGGACAGCATTGGCATCCATGTTGAGTTCTTCTCGTAGCTCGCGCCGGAATGTTTCTTCGTATGTTTCGCCGCTTTCCACATGCCCGCCCATACTCATATCAAGACAGAGAGGAAATGAGCGCTTGTGCGCCGTGCGGCGAGGAATCCATAATTCTCCTCTGCTGTTTTTGATAAAAAGATTTACGACCCGAATATTATGGAGCTTTTTAGCGTACACTTCGGA
>MHQR01000022.1 GCA_001820725.1 Candidatus Sungbacteria bacterium RIFCSPLOWO2_01_FULL_54_21
CGCACCGCCCTTGAAGTCGCCGCACCGCCCTTGAAGTCGCAATGGCGGCGGGTATTATTCACTCAACAGGTGTTCGGATTGAGGGGTGAATTTAGGCAATGAGCCGCATCTATATCCTAGCATACTAGCACTGTATTGTCAATATCTCCTCCTGCTTGCCGCGTTGTATACTGGATGGCATGAAAAAGGCGCATATCTGGGTGCTTTTGGGGATTATGGCCTTGGGGGCTTTTTTGCGTTTTTATCTCATCACGGAAATACCGCCCGGGCTGTATCCTGACGAGGCGATGAACGGCAACAATGCCCTGGAAGCGCTGGCAACTGGCGACTTCAAGATATTTTATCCGGAAAACAACGGCCGCGAAGGGCTGTTCATAAACATCCAGGCGCTTTCAGTGGCGGCGTTTGGCAATACGCCATGGGCGTTGCGCATGGTCTCGGCATCTTTCGGCACGCTCACGATTCTCGGCGTATATCTGGCGAGCCGCGAGATATTCCGGCGGCGCGGCCCGGCGCTCTTTGCCGCGTTTTTTATTGCCGCAAGTTATTGGCATATCAATTTCTCGCGCATCGGGTTCCGCGCGATCATGGTCCCGTTTCTCGCCGCATTCGGCATATATTTCCTGCTCAAAGGCCTGCGGCGTGGCTCCACGCTTGATCTCGTGCTCGCGGGCATTTTGACGGGCCTGGGATTGCACACCTATATCGCCTTCCGTTTTATGGGGGCAGTATTTGCCGTGCCGCTTGCCTGGTATCTATGGCGATGGAAGAGATCGCGCAATAGCGAAAAAACCGCATGCACCCCGTGCGCCGTGGCTCTCTACGCTTTTGTCGTATTCGTGACCGTACTTCCCCTTGTTTTCTATTTTGTCCAGCATCCGCAGGACTTTGCCGGGCGAGCAAATGATGTATCCGTTTTCGCCGCCGCAGATCCCCTCAAGGAATTCGGAAAATCAACCGCTCTGACACTGGGCATGTTTTTCTGGAGCGGCGACTGCAACTGGCGGCATAACTTCAATTGCCAGCCAGCACTAAACCCCCTTGTGGCGCTCTTTACTCTCATAGGTATCCTCCAACTAACGAGGTTAAACCTCGTTAGTTGGAGAAGGTGGCTGATTGCGATATGGGCACTAGGGCTCATGCTTCCGGCGGTTCTTACCCGCGAGGGCATCCCCCATGCACTGCGCACGATTGGTATGATTCCCCCCCTCTTCCTGCTGGCGGGCGTGGGAGCTGATGGCGTGCGTCTTGGCATAACAAGCTGGATAGACAAAGAGAAAGCGAAATGGCCGCAGTACGAGCGCCAGCTTGGACGGCTCCGGTATGAACTGCTCTTTCTTTTTGTCCTGGCACTCCTCGTTGTTCCCTTCGTGACCTATCGCGCGTACTTCCTGCACTGGAGCAATCATCCCAAGACATACGAGGCCTTTGACACGTCGAACTATCACATGGCGCAATACCTCGCCGCACTGCCCAAAGACGTAAAAAAATACGTCATCGTCAATGCGCGCGGCGTTGATGTCCGCGGCATTCCCATGCCGGCGCAAACCGTCATGTTTGTCACCGATTCTTTCACGTCTGCGGGGCAGTCAGCCGCACACATTCGTTATATCGTGGTCGCGCCCGGTATAGCCCCGCCTGCGCAAGACATGGTATCCGCGGAAAAAACCGTCATCACTTTTGCCGACAGCAGTGACACTCCCGGTATCACTGCGACACAACGCGCATTTCCCGCATTCCGAGTGCATGTGCCCGGCGACTTTGTTATTTTGCAAAACTTTTGATCATACCCCTATCCTGATATAATGACCTATATGTTCAGATCACACGCCCCCGCGTGGGCATTGCTGACAATCATGCTCGTGCTCATGGTCGGCTCCGTATGGAACGACGCGGCGACCGTGGACGAGCTTGCTCACATCCCGTCGGGCTTTGGCTATGTCACCCAGTTGGACTACCGCCTCAATCCCGAGCACCCGCCGCTTGTCAAAGCGCTCTCTGCGTTGAGCGCCGAGATCGCCGTGCGCCCGCACTTCCCGACCGAGACCGTGCACTGGCAGGAAGAAGTCAACAGCCAGTGGGCGCAGGGCGCCGTATTTCTCTACGGCCTCGGCAATGACGCGGATAGGATTATATTCTGGTCTCGTATTCCCCTCATCCTCCTCACCGCCTTTTTCTCCTGGCTTTTTTACCAATGGACGCGCAGGCGTTTCGGAGGCGTTGTCGCACTTTTGACGCTCGCCCTTATCGCCTTTTCCCCTACCATCCTGGCGCACGGGCGGCTGGTGACGACCGATATGGGCGCTACGCTCGGTTTTTTCATCGGTATCGCGAGTTTCATCGCATTCCTTGAGCGCCCGAATTGGCGCAGGGTTGCGGTTGCCGGCGTGCTCTTCGGCATAGCCCAGCTGTTGAAATTCTCCGTCGTGCTTCTCATCCCCGTGTACGGCATCCTCCTGACGGCGTGGGTGCTTTCCCTGCCTAATCTCTACCGCCGCGAACGCTTGCGCATCCTCCTGCACATGGCGGGCAGGGCTGTTCTCATCGGCCTCATCGGCGTGGTCGTGATTTCATCGGTCTACGCCATCTTTGTCTGGCATTATCCTGCACAGCGGCAGGCGCGCGATACGCAATTTTTGCTCGGCTCCCACGGATTCCGCCCGATGGTAGACCTAGATCTCGCCCTTATCAAAAATCCCGTCACGCGGCCGTTCGCCGAATACCTGCTCGGTTTTCTCATGGTCCAACAGCGCTCCGCAGGCGGCAACACCGCGTATTTCCTGGGTGAAGTGTCCGCCGCCGGATCGCGATGGTATTTCCCCGTGCTGTATGTCTTGAAAGAGCCCCTGCCGATCCATCTTCTTACTGCCATTGCTCTGGCGCTGGCCGCCGCCAAGTACCGCGCGAGCCGACGTATCCAAAAAGAACGCAGAGGAATGTTGCGCCGGTGGATCGCGGGTCATTTTGCCGAGTTTTCAGCGTTTGTTTTTATCGCCGTCTACTGGGCGTTTTCTGTCCAATCACCGCTCAACATCGGCATCCGCCACGTACTGCCCACCTTCCCTTTTCTATACCTCCTCGTAGCGCGGCAGATCGCGGACGCTATCGTCCGACACCGCAAAAATAATCCGCGCAATCTGGGCGAGTGGCTGAAAGATATGTATCAAAAATATATCGCCTCACTCGCGCGCTATGCACTCGTTGCCGTCCTTTTTGTCTGGCTCGCCGCGGAAACCATTTTTGTATTTCCTTCATTTCTTTCGTATTATAATCAGCTCGCCGGCGGCACCGCGCAGGGGTGGCGCATCGCAGTTGATTCCAACTACGACTGGGGGCAGGACCTCAAGCGTCTCGCGCAGTTTGCGCAAGAAAATAACATACCCTCGCTCGCCCTTGACTATTTCGGCGGCGCAGATCCCTCATACTACTTCGTCAGCACGTCGTTCGTACCATGGCAATCGGCCCGCGGCCCGGCGCACGGGTGGTTTGCCGTTTCCGCTAGCACGCGCCAAAGCGCTTTCGGCGAGCCAGCTCCGGGATTCTCTCGCAGGCCGGAGGACTCATACGAATGGCTCAAAGATTATGACCCCGTGGCCCGCGCTGGCGCCTCGATCTTCATCTACCGCCTGCCGTAAAGGGAAATAAAAAGTTACTCCATTACTTGAACTTGTAGAAAACTTTGTTCCCAAATCTGACGTCAATATACGCCAGCTCATCCCGCCGGTTTCCGATTTCTGCGTCCAATACTTTTTTCAGCACGCGAAATGCATTGACAAAATCATCGTCTCGGCGAAAATAAATCGCAAACCCGTCCGCACTCCTCGCGCGGATTTCGCTTGGCGAGCGCTCGCGCAACGCGAAGCGCGTCACTTCCTGTCCCGTCGCCTCTTGTATTCCCCCGCGCAGTATCTCCAGCCGATCCATGAGTGTCAACTCAATCTGTTGCTCTCCTGCGTTCAGTATGGCGCGATCGGTTTCTACGATGAGAATAAGATTGCCCTGCGGTCGTGGCGATGATTCATACCCAAAGCCCGTGGTGTCCAGCGCCACGCAGTGCGACGGGGCAGTGCGTGGCGCCTCTGCTTCGGATTCGCTTTGGAGATCATTACACATGATGCCCCAGAATCGGCGCTCGGTTACGGCAATCGCAAGTGTATGCGGGAATGTCTTTTTTGCGCTTATTGAGGAAATCGCCGGAAATGCCCTGCGCAGGTCCTCTGCCAAGACGCTGGTGTTGGCAAGGAAATAAGAAGAGCGCGGCACGAGCAAAAAACGGCTTCCGGCAAGTCCCTGCGCTATTTTTTCCCGCACCGCATGCTCATCGAGCGTCTCAAGCCCTGAAACGGCTATATCTTTGAGTTGGAGCGCCGGAAGCATAACAGCGACAACAGTCCCTATCACACCCGCCATAACCGCCCCTCCGATAAGGGCGGCCGTGAGAGATATATGCGGCATGCGCCGCGCTGGCCTGCTTTCGCGCGAGCCGTAAACAATCCTACTGGTCATGAATCACGATGCGCCGTATGAGCGGATTAATGCGCGTAAGTACTTCATACGCAGTGGTTTGAATTTTTTCTGCAATCTCATCGGCAAAAATTGCGTGCGTGCCGGTGCCTCCGATGAGAATAACTTCGTCTCCCTGTTTTACTTTTGGAATATCCGTAACATCGACAGCGGTCATATCCATGGAAATGCGGCCCAGCATCTTTGCCCTTTGGCCGCGGATGAGCGCCTCGCCTTTGCCCGAAAGCCCACGGTCAACGCCATGCCAATACCCCACAGACAGGACTGCCATGCGCGTGGGACGCCGCACCCGTTCCGTCCCATCATACCCCACTAATACTCCTTTCGGAATGCTTTTGACTTCGGACACGATCGTTTTCCATGTCAGAACCGGCTTTAGGGTAATCTTTTTACGGTACGATTCCGGTGACGGCCAATACCCATACAGCCCCATGCCTACGCGCACCATGTCCAAATGGCTTTCCGGAAATAAAAGCGTTCCGCCGCTTGCCGCAGCATGGCGGACCATGTCCCCGTACCCAGCCCGCTCCATTTCGGAGATGACACCTCTGAAAATGGCAAGTTGTTTCTCCGTGTACGCGCGATCCGCAGGGTCTTTTGCGCTTGCAAAATGCGTGAATATGCCCGCAGGTTTTATGTTGAAATACTTCAAGAGGCGAACAACGCTCGGCACGTCGGCAGGAAAAAAACCCTGTCTATGCATGCCTGTGTCTATTTTTATATGGATGGCCGGACGGCGCTTGAGCGTACCTACGACTTTGAGCGCATCCATGGTTGATACCGTGAGCATGATGTGCTGTTGAACCGCTTCCTGCATGCGAGACGCAAGAGTAAAGCCCAGTACCAGTATCGGGTTTTGTATCCCTTCCCGCCGCAGACGCAGCGCTTCGGTGATGGAATCCACGCCAAAAGAGATACGCGGCAGATGCTCCA
>MHQR01000023.1 GCA_001820725.1 Candidatus Sungbacteria bacterium RIFCSPLOWO2_01_FULL_54_21
TTTTAACTTATTCTTCTGAAAGTATACGTGCGAGAAATATGCGCGCGGAAAGCCGGTTGCTTTTGCCCAATAGGAGACGATCTCGTCGTGCGCGTCTCTTTTGCTTTCGTGCAGATAGAGATCAAAGGTGATTTCACGTTTGCGAGTATTCCCGACCTGCAGGAGCCACTCAAGAAATAACTTGATGATGAAAGGATCGGAATTTGAAAAGCGCACCCCCAGTCCCGTACGCCGCTCGCTTTCCTCAAGACCGCACGCCCAATAGAGCACGATGCCCATGAGCCATAACTCTTTTTGGGAGATCGCTTTGATATTCTGCATTGCGGAACTGTGGACGATGCTCGTCTCGGCGATGCGGCGCAAGTTTTTTCGCTCCGCTTCTTTGAGAAGTCCGCGGATACTACGCCGCCGAAGCTCGCGTCTGCGCGTTTCCGGGATTTTTGTATCTTTCAGCCACGCAGACAGCGTGGATTTTGACACCGGAAACTGCTTTTTTATCTCCGCATACGAAAATCCGCGCCTGCGCAGGGCAATAATCTGACTCTTTTTCTGCCTTTTGGCTGATTTTGACTGCCGAACCACGATATAGTGTTATAATTAATATATCATCGTTGCACCAAAATCTAGGTTCAACCGGCACTGAATCCTATGGTGAGCGCCTCAAAAACTCCTCAAGCAGAGCCAAATTATTTTCCCACTTTCCAGGAATGACAAAAACCGGA
This sequence comes from Candidatus Sungbacteria bacterium RIFCSPLOWO2_01_FULL_54_21, assembly GCA_001820725.1. Classification (GTDB taxonomy): domain Bacteria; phylum Patescibacteriota; class Minisyncoccia; order Sungbacterales; family HO2-52-23; genus WO2-54-10. The sequence goes on from MHQR01000023.1 coordinate 723, forward strand.
TTCTTATTCCTCAACCCCATTCTTCTCCATGTGTTTTTTGTTCCGTGCGTTGGATATTTTACCAGATGTTTTCCCACTTCCCTTTTTGTTGCCACCCAGAATCGAGGCGACTCGTTTTTAGTTGGCGATCCCAGCCAGACAAAAACTACAAATTCATTCCTTGCGGAATGTACCCATTCCTCGTGTTTGACGGTAAGCGGCCAGCTATTCCCTCTATCAGGATGGCAGGACTTGACCTGAATATAGCCCAGGACATCACCATCTTTGGAACCAAAAAGAATGTCGTTATCCGAAAAATTCTCTGGCAATAGAGCATTGGGGATGCCCCGCTTTGATAGCTCGGCGGCGACATAGAGTTCGCCTGCGTGTCCGCCTAGTTTTTTTATCCATTGTGGTGTCTTCATGATGATGTGGATTTTCAAATCTGCCGGGGAAGGAATCGAACCCTCATTCGCGGCTTCAAAGACCGCTGTCCGACCATTAGACGACCCGGCAATAATTATCCTCACTATTTCTTTGAACGCCGCATGCGCAGGCCCCGCGGAGATAACACAGACAGGTTGCTTACAAATTCATGGTCAGGAATCCCGGACATGAGTGTCCCTACGATCACGTTTAGGGCGCTGGACGGCATTTCATTGGGAAAGCGGAGAATGATAATGCCATGATGCGAGCCGAGCGGAAAGTGGACGACATTTGCGAAACCAAGATCCCCGGAAAGCAGTACAGCGCCCTGTTCCTGCGCAAAACGAAAAATGTCTTCATCTGGTTTTCCGCGAAGACCAATGTCGCGCACATCCGTGGTTTGATGCCCCAATGACCGCAGGACTTCAGCAAGAGAGCGATGGATATCTTCGTCAATGACGATTTTCATGCCCCCACCGCAAGCTCTTCTTCAGCAACGAGTTTTGCGGCGTATTGAAGGGCTACGAATACCTGCTCACGGGTAAGATCGTACTCCTGCGCCACTTCTTGCACGGTCATGCCTCCGGCAATTTTTCCTACAACAAGACCAACGGGTACGCGGGTACCTTTGATAACGGGCTTTCCGAAACGCGTATCGTGCCGCACTTCGATATCAGGAAAGATTTCGTTGGGCATAGGCATAGAGTACCATCGTGGGCTTAAAAAACAAGAGGTCGCTTTCTACCGATCTTTCCGCGCGGCGCGGGCGTACTGGAGGAAATACTGATCAAGATATTCGAAGGTCGTGCCGTATTCCTTGCCCTCATAGAGCGCATCGGCGATCAGTTCCCGTGCGCGCACCAATTCTTTCAGCCGATGCTTCCACCGCGCGTCTTGAATGGTGAAATCAAGCAATTCCAAAGCGCGGGCAATCGCTCCTTCAAATGCTTGCTCATTTTTGCCTTTCCAGTGCAGTGCCCTGCTTACTTCGCTGCCAATGTTTCCCATCTGCTCGTCAAACGTATACTCACGCCATCGTCCCTCTCCAAAGGATGCGCTGTGCATGTTGGCTACTTTTTCTCCTGCACTCGCTCTTCTCCTCCGTGCATGAGTTCTATGACCGCCAATTCCAAGGGGAGTTGGGGGATGGGGGTTTTTCTGAAGTTCTGGATGTGGCCAAAGAGGATGGTGATGCCGCGGGAAAGATCGGCCGAGGTGAATAACAAGAGATGTTTTTCAATGGCCTCAAGTTCGTCGGGCAGGAGGTCTGCGCTGATAAACGGCTTGAGCGACGGGTCTGTATGCAGAAAAAATGCCGAGCGGAAATATTGGAGAAGCACTTTAGAAAAGTACGAAAGATCATAGCCGGATTCGGCAAGCGTCTGGATGAGCGCAAGAGCGGCAGGCGCGTCTTTCTTGGCGATGAGAGAAAACATTTCTTTGACCGCTTCGCGCCTGGGAAGCCCAAGTATCTCCTCCACGGCTTCGCGTGTGATGTCTTTATCCTCTGCGGCCATAATCTGCCCTAGGATGCTTTCGGCGTCGCGCAGTCCCCCTTCCGCCGCAAGAGCGATGAGATGCGCCGCGTCTTTTTTCAGCGTGCCGCCTTCTTTTTTGGCAATCGTGATGAGACGCTCGGCGATGTCCATGGCGCTCGGACGGCGGAACGCGTAGTGCTGGGTGCGGGAGACAATGGTGGCGGGCACTTTTTCAAGCACCGTGGTAGCGAGGACGAATACTGCATGAGCCGGGGGTTCTTCAAGGGTTTTCAAAAGCGCGTCAAACGCCTGTTTGGAAAGCTGATGCACTTCGTCAATGATGTATGTTTTATATTTCCCGCGCACCGGAACAAAGCGCACGCCATCGCGCAGTTCCCGTATCTCATCAATGCCGTTATTGGACGCGGCATCTATCTCAATCACATCCACGGCGCGGCCTTCGTTAAAATCTCTGCACAACGCGCACATGTTGCACGGCACGTCCGCTTTGCCGTTTTTTTCGCAGTTGAGGGCTTTGGCGATCAGCCGCGCCATGCTGGTTTTCCCGATGCCGCGCGGGCCAGAAAACAAAAAGCCGTGCGCCACGCGCCCCATTTTGAAGGCGTTTTTTATCGCCCCCACGACATGCTCCTGTCCCACTACCTCATCAAACGACTTTGGCCGATATTTCCGATACAAAACCTGTTCGTTCATGACTGCACCATAGCACAACCACTTTAAAACGAAAACGGCCTTACGGTCGTTTTCGGAGTCACTCCGCCAAGCACCCGTAGCTCAGCTTATACTCTCATGTTTCAAATGAGAGGTTTATCTTGGAGACGTTTGAAACCCGGCATCGGGTAGGGATGCAATGATACATCACTCATTGTTTGGCCGAACATTATCCTAGAGAGCAGAACTCAATTTTATTAGTAATTCCATAGAATGAAATTATCCAATAAAATATGTCCCCATAATAAGTGGCTGCGGCATCATTCGTCAAGCGGTACTTGCCGGAAAAGTTTGCTTGGTTCAGCCCTATCGGGGCTGAAAACTTTTTCGGCAGGTAGCAAGGCCGCCGCAGGACGCGCGAGTAAATTGCTTTGCTCACGCGGGAGCGTGCCGCGAAAAGGAAACCGCCGCGAGAACCGCGGCGCTACCTTTACTGTGCCCACGGAGGGAGGTCATTTAATTTCCACCACGGTGTAGACCACATTGCCTGCCGGGGCTTTGACTTCAACGTGCTCCCCTACTTTTTTTCCCAGAAACGCTTTACCCAAGGGCGACTCGTTGGATACCTTGCCTGCGGCGGGATTGGCTTCTTCGGAGCCCACGATCATATAGGTGATCTCTCGCTTGCCTGCGGTTGCGCGCACCGTGGAGCCGACGGAAACCTTATCCGTCTTTGTCGGCTTTTGCATGACCACGGCCTCGCGGACGCGCTCTTCGAATTCCGCAATGCGCTGTTCCACCAGCGTCTGCTCTTCTTTTGCTTCCTGATATTCGGCGTTTTCGGACAAGTCACCGAGGGATTTGGCGTGCTCAAGCCGCGCCGCAATTTCCTGGCGCTTGGCGGTCTTGAGCATGTGAACTTCCTGTTTGAGCTTTTCAAGCGCTTCTGCGGAAAGATATTCTGCCATAGATCGTGGAGATAAAAAGTTAAACGATGGTAATGAAAAAGATTAACGCGTAGGGGCTTTCTTGTCAATGCGCGTTATGCACATCGGACAAGACCCCCTCGGGCGCTATGCCAGGCGACACGCCCGGCGTCGTCGCGACAACGGCCTGGGGGATTTTTGAGCCATGATCGCGGTGCGAGAAATACCATTTCAAGATTTCATTGGTGATCGGCACCGCCACGGTCGCGCCCTCGCCCGCGTACTCCACCATCACCGCCACCGCAATTTCCGGCTTTTCTGCGGGTGCATACGCGATCACCCATGCGTGCGGCAGTTTGCCGGGAGCTGATTGCGCGGTGCCGGTTTTTGCCGCAACAGCCACGGGCACTTCCTGAAGCAGGCGCGCGGTGCCGTATGTCACGGTCCCCTGCATGCCCTTGGCGATCTCGGCGAATACGTCTGGCCGGACCAGATGATCGCGAATCGCGCGTGGCTCGCGTTTTTCCACCACATTTCCCTCCTCATCGCGCACGGCATCCATGATATACGGCGACCACAGCGTACCGCCATTGCCAAGGGCCGCGGTAAGCGACGCCATCTGGAGCGGCGTAGCGCGCAACCCTCCCTGGCCAATGGATATGTTATAGGTATCACCAATGCGCCAGTCGGGATTCTCCGGCTCTGTTCTTTTCTTGGTCTCGGGGTCGGGGATAGAACCGGATTTCTCGCCGGGCAGATCAATGCCAAGCGCCGCCCCCAGGCCGAAGCGCGCGGCGTATTTTTTGATGCGCTCGATGCCAAGACCTTTTTGGTCCTTATATCCACCGCCAATGGTATAAAAGTAGACGTTGACCGAATAGGCGATGGCGTCATACATATCCACCCAGCCGTGGCCGCCTTTTTTCCAGTCAACAAAACGCGATACCTCGCCCGGACGATACGGGTTGGGAATTTCAATATATCCTCCGTCGAATATTTTTTTTGCGGGATCGATAATGCCCTCTTCCAGGGCCGCGGCGGCAAACACCGGTTTGATCACGGAGCCGGAAGGAAACTCACCCGCAACCGCGCGGTTGAACAAGGGCTTGAGCGGATCTTGGAGAATCGCGGAGAATTCTTTTTGCGACAAGCCGTGGCCAAAGCGGTTGGCGTTGAATCCGGGCACTGAGACGAGCGCGCGGACCGCGCCGTTGGCAGGATCAATAATCACCGTACTCGCCCCTTTCTTGCCACCGGTGTATCCCATGATCACGTCATAGACCTTCTGTTGGAGGCCGCCGTCAATGGTAAGCGCAAGTTCCACGCCCTGCCGCGGTTCTTCGGTCAGGCGGAAGCGCGTTTCAACGCCCTTTGAATCCACCTCGACAATTTTTTTACCCGCGTTGCCGCGCAGTATCGCGTCATAAAAAACCTCTATGCCGCTTTTTCCGATGGTTTCCTCCTCGGCAAGATCGGCGTGCGCTTCCAAGTCCCCTGCCGACACTTTGCCGACAAAGCCGAGCAGATGCGACAGCGCTTCCGGCGCAAGATATTTACGCTGGAAGCTCTCGAACACTTCGACGCCCGGCAGATCATCGAGACGGGGAGCAAGCGCTACGATTTCCTCGCGCGTCAGATCGCGTGCCAGAAACGCCTTGCGCGGCGTTTTGTCCACGGTCCCATCCTGCGGAAAGCCGAGTTCGTCAAAAAATTCTTTCGGCTTGTCCAGGATGACCGAAAGATCCGTGAGAAGCCGGGGCACGTTGCCCTGTGCTTCGATAAACTTCTCACGGTCAAAGACGAGCCCCAACGATGGCACGTTTTCGACCAGCGCATCGCCGTAACGATCGCGAATAATGCCCCTGGGCGCAAAGAGCGTGCGCGACGCAAAGCGGTTTTCCTGCGATTGCGCGAAAAAGTCGTTCCCCGACACCACCTGCAAGGAGAAACTGCGCACGAGTAAATAACCGATGCCGCAGGCCACGATCACGAGAAACCAGAATGACGACCGGTTTTCAAGCGGCCGTTCCATGCGGCCTTCAAATGCGCGCGCGGGATCGCGCGCGGCCAACGCGGCATCCACGAAAACCTCTTCCGGATCGACACGATGGCGACTCCGGCGAAGCAGATGTTTTTTGGATAGAAGCAATCTCATGAAAAGAATCTTTGCGCATAGCCGATCATCGCCTCAACGATCGGCATAAGGAGGAGCGCTGATACGGCAAGGGCGGCGGACACGCTGACGTGCCCCAGGCCCCCATCCCTCGCGGAGATGATAGAACGGAATGCCTCCGCCAGCAGGGCGGCGACCACCATGACGAGGATGGACACGCCAAAGGTCTGACCCCCGAAGATGTCCATGACCAGACCCGCAAGACCCCCGAGCCACAGCCGCCACGAGAGCGAAAACATCGGCAACCACCAGGCAACGGCAAGGAGCAGAAAGGGAAGCACCGGCACGCGCGGCCCAAATACAGCCGCGCACAGGCGCTCAAGGAAAAAACCCGCGAGCCCGCTCGCAATGACCATCGCCAATCTGACTGGAAGCTTTTTCATCGGCCAGTGATCACGAGCACATGCCGGAGCGCCGCGGGGTCGGCAAGCAATACGGCGCGTCCTGTTTTGAAAGCGCCCGTTGACGCGGCTGCTCCTTTGATCACGCGTCCGGCAAAAATGCGGGTGCCTGGGACTTCGGCCCGATTGCGCGACCGGTCTCCTTGCGTCCATAGTACGAAGTCGCCGTCCCGCAGAGGCGTGTCATAGGGAATGAGTTCCAGCGCAAGCCCCCTGCCGCCAAGGCCCCTGATCAGCACATTGCCGCCGAGCGGCACGAGTTCCGCTGAAAACGTCACATCGGGATTGGATGCCACCGATACTTTGGCGCTCCCTGCCGCCGCTTCCGTCACATGCCCTACGAGAGACCGATGCTCATCAATGACAATATCACCCTCGGCAATACCCACCTCCTGTCCCGCGCCGATAACCAGCGTCTCAATGCCCATCATGTGCGTATACGAGAGCACGCCCACTCCAACTATCTGCACCGCCACATCCTCCTGCACGCCAAGCAGGCGTCGCAGGGATTCGTTTTCCTGCGCCAACACCGCCTTCTCTGCGCGCGCCACAGTAAGCTGGCGGCTGTCTTCTTGGAGCGCGCGCACTTCCTGCTCGGGCACGCCAGTCACGTATCCGGCGACGAAAGCGCCCGCATCGGCAATGGGCGACAAGAGATGCACGATGCCAAGGCGCAGGTACGAGATCGGACGTGAGGAACGACCCACTACGAGCATCACAAAAAAAAGAGCCGCAGCGCCAGCCGCCGCGATACGCATTCTTTTTTTCACGATGGATGCCAGCAGTATCATCGTTATTCCGTGGGTACTTGTTCATAATCCGTGCTGACCAGGACGCCCTTGAGCGATTCTATGTCTTCCAAAATAATGCCCGTGCCGCGCACCACGGCGGTCAGTGGATCTTCGGCCACACGCACCGGAATCTTGGTTTCCTCGTGGATTAACTGGTCCAGGCCGCGCAAGAGCGACCCGCCTCCCACCAGCACAATGCCTCTGCGCATGATGTCGGCTACCAGTTCCGGCGGCGTTTCCTCGATTACGGTGCGGATGGTATTGACCAGCGTGTTGATGGAATGGCGCATAGCGCGGCGGATATCCGCGTCATCCACGACAATTTCTTTCGGCAGTCCGGTCACAAGATCCCGTCCGCGCATCGTCGCCTCAAGAGGGCTCTCCAGTTCATAGGCCGAGCCGATCGCGATCTTGATATCCTCTGCCGTGCGCTCGCCGAGAAGCATTTTGAATTCGTCGCGCGCGAAGCGGATGATGTCCTCGTTCAGTTTGTCGCCTGCAATCTTGAGGTTCTTGGACACCACGATGCCGCCGAGCGCAATCACGGCAATATCGGTCGTACCCCCGCCGATATCCACGACCAGCGATCCCACCGCTTCCTGCACCGGCAGACGCACGCCGATGGCCGCGGCCATGGGCTCCTCCACAAGATACACCTCGCGCGCGCCCGCGTTGCGCACTGCGTCCTCTACCGCCCGCTTTTCCACTTCCGTCACCACCGACGGAATCCCTACCACCACCCGCGGACGGGCAAAAATCGAATAAGAATCCTCGTGCACCTTGCGAATGAAATATTTGAGCATTTCCTCGGTCACTTCAAAATCCGACACCACGCCCGCGACGAGCGGGCGCGTGGCGACGATCTGGCTGGGCGTGCGGCCGACCATGCGTTTTGCCTCGGCTCCGATCGCCACGATGGCGCCTGTCTTTTGGTTAACCGCGACGACCGAGGCCTCGTTGATCACGATGCCCCTGCCCCGCACATAGATGAGCGTGTTGGCCGTGCCAAGATCAATGCCTATGTCCTTGGCAAAATGTGTGAACGGATTGGGAAATTTCATGAGATTCTCTTGAACACATCCGCCGCCGACACGATCCTGGACTTGGCGTCGCCGCGCCTTTTGATTTCCACGCCTTTCTTTTCCATAGTCTTCTCACTCACCACCACGCGCCACGGCAGGCCTATGAGATCTGCGTCGGCAAACCGCTCTCCGGCGGTCTTATCAGCGCGATCGTCGTACAGCACGGCAATGCCCTTTTTCTCCATCTGCGCGTATATCTTCTCCGCTTCCTTGCGTGCGCGCGAGTCATCGGCGCCAAGCGCGATGAGATGCGCCGCATAAGGAGCCAGCGCATCCGGCCACATGATGCCGCGCTCATCGCGGTGCGTCTCCACGACCGTTGCCATGACCCGGCCCGGGCCGATGCCATAACTCCCCATGACCACCGGATGTTTTTTCCCGTCTTTGTCCGCGTAGAACAGGCCCATGGCCTCGGCATACCGAGTGCCGAGCCGGAAGATATTGCCCACCTCAATGCTCTTTCCCATCGTGATCTTACCGTCGTCGCATTTGGGACATCGGCCGCCGTCCTGGAGCGTTGCAATTTCGCGGTTCTGTGCATAGCGGCACGCGGGATTTGCGCAGTAGAAAATAAGATCCTCGCCCGCGCCCGATAGCACCTGATATTCGTGAGTAAATTCCTTGGTGAATGTGCCGCCCGATGCTTCGGTAAGATACGCGTCCAGCCCGCATCGCGTGAATATCTTGCGATATGCTCGGTCCGCCGATTTCCAGTAAAAGCGCTCCAGGTCCGCCGCATCCGCGTGGAAGCTGTAGAGATCCTTCATAAAAAATTCCCTGCCGCGCATAAGGCCTGATTTAGCGCGCAGTTCGTCGCGGAATTTGACCTGAATCTGATAGATGAAAAGCGGCAGGTCTTTGTACGAATAGATCGAACGCGCCGCGGCCTCGGCCGCGACTTCCTCGTGCGTGGATGCAAGCCCCAGCTCTCTGCCCGAGTGATCCTTGAACTGATACATCACCTCCTCGCCCAGCACTTTCCATCTGCCCGATTTTTCCCACCGATCTTTTGGCTGGAGGGCGGCAAAAAATACTTCCTGCCCGCCGATGGCGTTCATCTCCTCGCGGATAATAGCATTGATCCTGTCAAGCACGCGCAGGCCAAGCGGCAAATACTCATAGACACCCGCCATGGATTTATACACAAACCCGCCCCGCTCCAGAAGCCGCGCGTTTGCCGCGACCTCATCCTTCGGATCCTCCCGCAATGTCTTTCCAAAAAGCCGCGACTGCCTCATGACGCTGATGATAGCGCACAATCAAAAAAAGCGAAACCTTGACTAAAAAGGGGATAGATGTATCATCTATGGACATTTCTGGTATAGGCGCTCACCCTGTTTTCCTTTGAGGAGACATCGCCATGAGAAGAGGATTGATGATCTTTATATTTTTGTGGATGAGTCGGCTACTCGGAGCTCTTTAGGAATGTTCGTTCTTGGGTTTGGAGTGCTCGCCCGCTGGGATTTTGCGATGCACGCAAATACATCGCATTTCCTCATTGCGCTGGCAATCTGCATTGCGGGATCCACCGGTATGTATCTACAACTCCGTAATCCGGCAGAACAGCTTTCATGGACAGAGGCAGAACTGAGAGCCATGCGCCATCTTACCTACGAACGGACTGGTTTCTATTGCGTCCTGTTCGTTGTAGCGTCGGCGCTCCTGCCAGTCAAGGTTGTCGCATGGGTTCTCTTTCCTTCTGTTGGCGTTGCGGTATTGCCCTTCAGTGTTATTGGCTGGATGGTACTGTCAAGCATGCTACTTATCGTAGTCTCATACCTGCTTGATCTATGGCGGCTGGACAATCTCGGGCAGATACTCGGCTGGGACAGTAACGCGCCTCAATAATTTATCGCGCCCACAATGCGCGTGAATAAAACCCAAGCCGCCGAAGCTCGCAAGGCATCAGCGGCTTTTTCAATCCGCACATGCTTTTCAATGGAATTGAAAAGCATGTAGTGTTTCTGCCCGATGCGTTGTCATCCATTCCCTCATTCCTTTATATTTATCCATACAACTTTACGATCGTAAAGTTGTATGGATAAATGACTTTTCCTTCTCCTTTTGCTTACTTACCATTCACGCCGTATTCCGCAGCACAAGCGTACCTTTTTCTCCGATACTCATGATATGTATATAAGCGCCGAGGTTAAGCGCATCTATTTCTTTCATAAGTGTCACGGAGAGCGGACGCGTACCGGTCCAGACGCTTTTTTGCAACGGCTCAAAGTCATTCGCCAAAAGTTGGACTCGCAACCAATCGCGTTTTCTCCGATCCCGTTCCGGGATGTCAAAAATCACGATCCGCAGTTTCCCATCCTTCTTCGGCATAATATGCGCACTCTTCGGTAATAGATCCGCCGTGGCAGACAATGCGCGAAGATGTCCCTTCCCTTTCCCCGTGATACGCCAAGAAGATGTTTTCCGTGCGCCATCACGTGCTACCAACCCTTCTCTCCGGAGCCGCGAGAGAATGCCTGATAGTGATATTTTCTGCATCGGAGTAAATCGGTGGCGACACCGATGATCCCAACCGAACAGCCTACGAGACGGATCGGTATAAGAATATCCTGGCGGGAAAAACGCTCCAAGCATAATCTTCCCACCCTCAGCCAAATGCTCTAAAATGTCACGGGTCAATGAAGGCCGCATAGAAATCGTATGATAAAAAGACATTTATTCGTACAATATTACGATCGTAGAATTGTATGAATAAATAAAAATATGAATCTTCTTACTCCCCACGCAAAAGTCCTACACTAATGCGGCGATTCGCTTCATGTGCTCAATAAGAGTCGCGGTGTAGCCAGCTTCGTTATCATACCATGAGAATACTTCAAGTAAATTGCCGTCCACGACTTTGGTGAGCGAGCAATCCACGATCGCGCCGTATTTCTCGCCCAGAATATCGCTGGAAACCAGCGGCTCATCTGTGGTTTCCAGTACCTTTGACCATCGCGGCTCTGCCGCGGATTTTCTGAATACATCGTTCACTTCCTCCCGCGTAGTTTTATTCTCAATCAATACTGTCATCACGCTCAATGATCCGGCGATTACCGGCACGCGCACCGCCACCGCGTCAAATTTTCCCGCAAGCTCTGGAATTGCCTGAATCACCGCATCTGCCGCGCCCGTAGTGGAGGGCACGATATTGACGGCTGCGGCGCGGCCCCGGCGCATGTCTTTCTCGTCCGGCCCATCTACAAGCTTTTGCGTCGCCGTGTATCCGTGCACCGTGACCATGCCCGCTTTTTGTATACCGAATTGCTCTTGCAGGATAGCCATGACCGGAGCAACGGAATTGGTCGTGCATGAGGCATTGGCCGTGATCGGCAAGGCGCTGGCAAAACGATCGTCGTTGACCCCAATCAAAGCTGTGGTAACGCCATCCCCTGTGGCGGGTGCGGTGATGACTACGCGCTTCGCCCCCGCATCAAGGTGCGCCTGCGACTTTTTGTCCGATGCAAAAACCCCCGTAGCTTCAATGATAATATCCACGCCGAGCTTACCCCACGGCAGTGCGGCAAGATTTCTTTCAGCGAATACCGGTACGGACTTCCCGTCCACAAGAATGGCGCCAGCGCCCGCAGTGACTTCTTTTTTGTATCGCCCGTAAACGGAATCGTATTTCAAAAGATACGCAAGCGTCTTGATGTCCGCAAGATCATTGATCGCGACTATTTCAAACGCAGGATCGCTGAAAACCGCGCGGAAAAACGAGCGCCCGATACGACCGAATCCGTTGATTGCAACACGAGTGGTTTTCATGCCTATATATTACTTCGCCTGTAACGCATTCGCAACCCGCGTGAAGGCGCGAACATAACAGGCCATACGCCAGCTTGCGCCGTATTTCTTCTTTTCCTCATTCACTGCTGCAAACGCTTCGGTCAGTTTCGCGTCAATCTTGGCAAGCACTTCCTCTTCGCTCCAGTATTTTTGCTCCAGCGACTGTACCCACTCAAAATAAGAGCCGACCACACCGCCGCTATTGGCAAGGATATCAGGGATCACCTCAATACCCCGCCGTTCCAGCATGTCGTCCGCAGAACGCGCGATCGGGCCATTTGCCATTTCCAAAATCACTTTTGCTTGGATGTTGGCGGCATTCTCTTCGGTGATCTGGTCTTCAAGCGCCGCCGGAATGAGGATATCGGCACCAAGCTCTAAAAGTTCTTTATTGGTAAACACTTTGCACGGCTCCTGGCTCGGTCCCATGGAATAGCAGATACCGCGATCAATCAGACCGGTGCGCTCTTTTATATCCAGCACTTTTTGTATATCAATGCCGTCCTTGTCATAGAGTGCGCCTTTGGAATCGGAAATCGCGACCACTTTGAATCCTTTTTCAAAAAGGATCCGTGCAATGTGCGCGCCCACATTGCCGAATCCCTGGACGGCAACAGAATATGGCGTCGTATCCATTCCAGACTTAGTCTGGAATTCATTTTTGAGGTACTCGCGCAAAATCACATAGCCCCCGAACCCGGTGGCGACTTCCCTGCCCTGCGAGCCGCTTTTTTCGATTGACTTGCCTGTGAACGCGGCTGGCTCCGGATGCCCGATTATTTTCGCGTATTCGTCCACCATCCAGTCAATGATAGCGGCGTTGGTGCCGACATCCGGCGCGGGTATGTCTATGTGCGGCCCGATGTGGGGCGCGACAGCCCTGGCGTATCCGCGCGACAGCTCTTCAAGCTCGCGCGGAGAAAGGGCGCGCGGATCCACCGCCACCCCGCCTTTGCCACCGCCGTACGGGAGTCCTGCTAGCGATGTCTTCCATGTCATGAGAGATGCCAATGCTTTCACCTCGTCCAGATTGGCGTCGGGATGAAAACGAATGCCGCCTTTGTAGGGGCCCAGGGTATTGTTGTGCTGTACGCGCCATCCAAAGAATTTCTTTTCCGTGCCGTCATCCATGCGCACGGGAATTTCAAATTCCCACACGTGATCGGGTCGTTTGAGACGGGCCAAAACACCCTGCGGCATACGGGCAACGACCGCCGCGGCATCAATAAGTTCTTCCGTGCTCTGGAGAAACGCCGACATATCTTACTACGACAAAGGCGCGTGCTTCTTTTTGAGGAGATATTCGTACGCCGCGAGCGCGGCTTTGACCGCGTCTCCGGCGGAAATATTATTTTGCTTGTACGGGTCGTCGGTGATGTCTCCTGCGGCAAATATACCCGAATGAGACGTGGTGCCGTGTTTGGAATCGATCTTCACCTGCCCCCACGTATCGCGCTCCACCAGGTCTTTGACTATTTCTGAATTGGGAATAGACCCGATTTCAATAAAGACCCCCTCTACGGCCAGCGTGCGTTCCTCGCCCGTTTGCATATCACGGTATTTCAAGCCGGTCACAAACGCCTCCCCCATGATTTCCGTGGAGTCGGCGTTGAAAATAATCTTGGAAAGTTTCGGATTCTTTTTTATTTCCTCCCGCGTGACCGGATCGCCACGCAGTGCGGCGCCTTTTTCAATGAGATAGATTTCTGCGGCGTACGGGAACAAATCCTGCACGGCCTCAAGCCCTGCGTTGCCGCTCCCCACGACCGCAACTTTTTTGCCGGAAAAGAGAGGGGCGTCGCAGGTACTGCAATACGCCACACCCTTGCCGTTGTACGCATCCTCGCCCGGAATGCCAAGTTTCCGGCGCCGCGCGCCCGCGCACAGTATAACGGCGCGGCCTTCATAGGTATTGCCTTGTTCGGTTTTCACTTCAAAATCGTCTCCTTTCTTTGCGACCGCAATGGCTCTTTCCGTTTTTATATCCACAATATCGGGGAACGCGCGCACATGCGCTTCAAATTTTTGCGCCAGTTCAAATCCCGAAATATGCGGCTCCCCGATCCAATTCTGAATATCATCAGACACGATAGATTGCCCGCCGAACGCATCGGCGATCAGCAGTGTTTTGAGGCGTTTTCGCGCGGTATAAACGGCGGCAGCCGTACCCGCCGGCCCCCCGCCGATGATGATAATGTCGTAGGTCATTGGGGAAAGGTTACTGTACTCCCTTGGGATTCACGCCTGGCATGGTGTCGGGGACGAATTCCGGGCCGCGGTTTTTCCATTGCTTATAGAATACCCTGATCTGTCCTTTCTGCTCGTCCGACAGATGCTCGCCTACGCTGTCCAGTTTGAGGACGCGCGTCCAGGCGACAATCGCGATGTCTGCGTCGTTGGCGGCTCTAGGGGCCATCACGATCTTCGAGCCGCCAAATGCTTCGGCAATCGCTTTCAGATCATTGATGGTGGAGGTGGCAATAGTCGGGCGATACGCAATCCATACGCCGCCGTGCTCCATATTATGGATGAACAGGCGGTCGTGCACCTCATAGTCGTACACGCCCCAATTGGCCGGAGACGGGAAATGCGCGCCCGATGACGGCGGATTGGAATTGTAGGGCGCGGGAGCGGCGGCAGTGAGCGAAATATGCTCTTGGCCGACGCTGGGATAAAACATGCCCGGCGCATCGGCCTCTTTTTGCCCTGCCCACCATATGCCGGCCACTACGAGCGCTATGACCGCGGCACCGGCCCCGATAAAAGAAAATGCACGCATGGTACGCTTGCGGCGCGTGGCGGTGATACTCCGTTCACGCTTGGTGTCGGCTTTTGAAATATAGTCGCTTGTTTGTGATGTTGTTTCTTCCATAAAAAGCGGATGACAAAAAACAGTATACTACATTTGCCGCGCACGCGCGAGAGCGCCCCACAATCCCCCCGCATCCCCCAGGGCCGCGTGCGCCAAGGGCGGGGATGTGGGAAATAACCCCTTTCGTATATCCCGCACGCGCTCCTCTACGCAGTCGAGCGGTATGCTGTCCATGACCGAGCCGCCAATCACGATGATGTCGGGCGACCAGTAGACAATGGTATTGTTCACGCCAATCGCAAGCACGTCGGCAACGCGCTCCCATACGCCCGCGTCCGCGATTTGGGCGGGATTTTTCTGAAAAATTTTTCCCAAGGACTTTCCCGAAATGTCCTTCAGGCGATACACGGGCCAGGCGGGAATAAAACCCTTGCCCGCATCAATGATCTGGTCTCCCGGCTCAAACCCCATGGCAGAGGCGTCAATTCTGCCCTGCGTTACCCTTGCCCCTCCCACGCCCGTGCTAATCGTAAGATATGCGACGATTTCCTTGTCTTTGCCCGCGCCGTATACGGCTTCGCCGAGGCACGCGGCCGCGGCATCATTTTCCAGAAATATTGGCACACGAAACATATCCTCCAGCGCAGTCCGTATCGGACGCCCTACCCAATCGCTGATATTTTCTCCGTTCAGAAGCGTATTGTGGCTTCGGTCAAACGATCCGGCAAGCCCGCCGGATACTGCGGTAATGGCGTCCCCCTCGGCAAGTTCTTCTGCCAATACCTGTATCTGCGCCATGCCTTCGCTAAACGCCGGAGGCGTAGCAATGATTTTTGTCCGGTCCAAAGCCGTACCATCGCGCGATACGGCAACGCGCATCTTGGTCCCGCCGACATCAAAGAGAAGCAACATACCGTTCCGCTACCGATGTTGCGCGAAGTTGCTTAGCATGGAACCCGTACCCGCGTCCCTCTATGAACATCATATTTTGTCGCATAAGCGCATGTAGGATATTACGCGATTTTCTTTTTAAACTCCTCAACCATCGGCACCTGCTCGGCCTCGGTGCCATAGTGCTGGGATGTGTAATACGCAAACCAGTCCGCGATGAGGGTCAGCGCAAACATTTTTTCAAACGGCGCCATGCCTGGTGCACAGACAGATGCCACAGACAACCCGCGGTCGCGATAGAGCCCTGCGGTTACGGCCATGCGCTTTTGATTTTTCGGGTGATCGTCCCCATCTTCCAAGAAAACAAAAAACATACGATCGGAAAGCGGGCGCGTCGCCTCCACCACGTCAAATCCCGTCATTTCATTATGATTCAATTCCGGAACACAATTGTAAAACGCCGGCACTTTTCCGGTCTCATTGAGTTTTATTTTCCAATTGTACGCAACGGCGCGGTTGCGCAGTGAAGCATAGATCACGGGCACGCGCCCGCGCGCCTGCTTTGCCAATGCTATGCCCTGTTGCTCAAACGCATCCATATGCTCCGCGAGCCACGCGCCCACTGCGTGCAATGCTGCGCTCGCGGCATCCTGGCGCATGAGCGCTGCCATGGCGTGCATGCTGAACCCCGTGGCAGAACGCGGCTGAACGCCCGTGTCCGGCAGTTGGATATAGGGGACTCCGGCGCTGCGCGCAAGATAGCGCAAGCGTCCACCGGCAGATATCGCGGCGCGAGGAATCCCCTGCTGACCAGCTTCTTCAAAGCCGTCTATCGTCTCCTCGGTGTTGCCCGAATAGGAACTGGCGATGACGAGCGTTTTTGTTTTTTGCGCTTCGGCAACATACGGCAGTCCATAATCCGAATGCACCGCAAGTGGAAGCTGGATTTGCCACCCCGCAAGCATGTCTGCGCCAAGGTGCGACCCGCCCATGCCGAGCACGACATACCACTCATACGCGCCCAGTTTTTCCTTATGCTCAATCTCCGGCACAAACGCCATCTGCGCCGGAAAACTCTTGATCGCTTCTTGCATCATACCTTGTAAACCGATTAGGCAAGCATGTTGCGCTCGCGCAGGTAATCAAAGATGATCTGATCCACCGGACCGGTTTTATCTCGGTCCGCGTACCCATACCACGCAAGTGCGTCTATTTCTTCGGACGGCGCAATGTCGCCGTCATAATCCGCCGTATAGCACGTCATCTGCACGATCGTTCCTTCCGGCTTGCCGTGCGCCTGCGCACGAAACGTGCCCAGATGTCCTGATACTAGGCGGGCGCAGGACCACGGTCAATTCCTCCGTCACCTCGCGCCGCAGGGCTTCCTCATTGCTCTCCCCTAGCTCGCGTTTGCCGCCAGAAATGTAGAAAACATCTTTCCCCGCAGAACGCGCCATCAGGATTTTCTTGTCCTTGAGGTATATCCACGCGAGTTTGTCTATAAGAGTAGTGTCCACGTGACCCAGGGGCTCACTCTATCGAACGCTGTGGCCGCCGAACTGGTTGCGAAGGGCGGACAGGATTTTGCCGATGTAACTGGGGTTTTTCTTGGAGCTCACGCGGAAATCATACGCGCCTTTGATGACCGGCACGGGTACGCCCAGCTTCTTGGCCGTGCGCACGGTCCACGCTCCTTCGCCCGTATGCCCCACACTGCCCGTGATACTTTTTAGGTCTTCGCCATATGCCTCGTAGCCGTCGCCCAGCCATCCGATCAGGCGCGACTGCACGACACTGCCGCGATTATACGTCTCGGCTATTTTTTTTAGATCAAGGCGGAACGGAGATTTTTTCATGACGGCGAATCCTTCGGCAATCGCCTGCATCATGCCGTACTCAATGCCATTGTGGACCATTTTTACAAAGTGTCCTGCGCCGGATTTGCCCGCGTAGAGCAAGCCCGCGTCTCCGGCCAACGCGCGAAACACGTCCTCATAACGGCGGAATGTCTTTTCTTCCCCACCCACCGTGAGGCACGCTCCTAGACGCGCGCCCTCGGGGCCGCCTGACACGCCGACATCGAGAAAATGAATCCCGCGCCGTGTGAGTTTTTTCGCTCTGCGTACGGAATCCTCATAAAAGGAATTGCCTCCGTCAATCACGGTGTCCCCTTTTTCCAGCACCTGTGCAAGACCCGTCTTGCCAAACAGCACGTCATCCACGGCAGAACCCGCAGGCACCATGAGTAACACGAGCCGAGGATGTTTTAAAGAACCTACGAGCGCGGGAAGATCCGACGGTATTTCAGCCCCCTTTTCCCCAAGTTTTTTCATAGCTTCATGATTTCGGTCGTATGCCACGACGCGCCAGCCGTACTCAAGCAGGCGCACGACCATGTTTTTGCCCATCTTGCCAAGCCCGACGAACCCAACCTCCCGCTCCTTTTTCGGAGGTGTCATCTCCGAAAATATCGTAGCGGTACTTCCGGATGCCAGCATTATCGCTTCATCGGTATCCGGCGTATATGAGAGAAGCGGCACGCGGTTATCGCGCCACGCGTCCTGTATGGGGTCTATAAAACGCCACATCTGTTTTACCTCTTCCGTGCTGACAAACAGCGTCTGGTCGCCGATGATGCAATCAAGCAGAAGTTTTTTATACTCCTCCACATACTGCATCCTCTTTTTCCCCTGGCGCAATACAAATGCGAGCATACGTTCTTCCAGCGCATACGCGAATCCTGATTTTTTGGACCAGAAGTGAATGACGATGCGCTCTTCGGGCTCGAGCGAAATCACCATGCGGTTGCGGTAGTGGCCGACCGCACCTGGCGGGCAGAGGCACGGCGACGGATGTCGGAATATGATCTCTATTTCCTTGCGCTGTTCATGCATGCGCTTGCCGCTCTCAAGCGTAATCTTGACGCCCTGCCAGCGCCGAGATACGAGCGTGGCGCCGATTTTAAAATATGTTTCCGTGGCGGAATCGGGTACCACACCGCGAATCGCCCGATACCCGTCGTATTGGGCGCGCACCGTTGCCGTGGCGATGTCGCCTGCTTCAAGCGCGCGAAGCCCCTGAAGCATATCCGCCCGCCGGCGACGGAGCGCCAGCGCTCCGAAATTGTCCGGCCGCTCCATGGTCACGAGCGCGAGCATCTGCAAAAGATGATTCTGCCCCACATCGCGCAAGGCGCCTACGCCGTCATAAAAACCACCGCGCTCTTCCACGCCGATCTTTTCCCACAGCCGTATATCAATACGCTCGATCGATTCCGTGCCCCAATTTTTTTCGAACAGATTGTTGGAAAAGCGGAACGCCAGGATATTTTGAATCATCTCTTTGGCAAGGTAGTGATCGATGCGGTAAATCTGCTCTTCTGCAAAGAGTTCGCCGAGGAGTACATCCAAGGCCATTGCCGTATCCGCGTCTTTGCCAAACGGCTTTTCCACGATGATGCGTGTCCATCCCTTGCCTGGGGCGTTTTTACGCGCGAGACCCGAGTGCGCGATGTTGGTGAGCACGGTGCGGTAATGCTCGGGCGTGACCGCCAGATACAGCAGTTTATTGGCGCTTGTGTTCCATTCCTTTTCAATGCCAGCGAGCACGGCGCCGAGATGCGCATAGGCGTCCGAGGCGTCAAAAAAGCCGCGGGCATATCGGAAAGCCGCGAGAAATTTCTTTTCTTTTTTGGGATCGCGTTTGGGATGATACGCCGCGAGCATTTCTGCCACATACGCGCGGAATTGCTCGTGCGTGAAATCCCTGCGCGAGAACCCGACAATTGAAAAAACCAAAGGCAGAGCTCCTTCGGTGTACAGGTGCCACAGCGCGGGCACGATCTTGCGCCGCACCAGATCTCCAGTCGCGCCGAAAATCACTAGAATCGTCGGCTCTTGCTTCATGGTTCGTGGGAGTAAAACAAAAGATGCCTCGCCTGCCGGACAGGCAGGGTGGCACCTTTTGTAGCCGATATATGCCGCTTCCGCCGACGAGGCGTTAGGCGGCTTTCTTGGCTCCTGCCTCGGCCTTGCCGAGGATTTTAAACATCTTGGTGCCGCAGACCGAGCACGTGCCGGTCATTGCGCGGCGTTCCTGCCCTCCTTTCCCGCGCATCGCGACCTCCTTCGGATCTTTCATGTCGCGCTTGGCGCGGCATTTTACGCAATATGCTTGTGCCATATGTCATACATCCTACCGCATACCGCTCCGGATTACAAGGAGAGATACCCACACCCCACCGGACGGACTCATAATCGCATGACCATCGTCGACAACATTAGAACCATAATTCAGCGACAAAATAAATACATTCACATCCCCG
>MHQR01000024.1 GCA_001820725.1 Candidatus Sungbacteria bacterium RIFCSPLOWO2_01_FULL_54_21
CCGAGACGATCAGAAGCAGAGATGCGGCCGCGGCGATCGGCATCATATCGCATGAGCCGCACTTTTTGTATTCCCGCGTGCTTCTGCCCGCATATATAAAAAAGAAAATCAGGCGCGAGCAGATTTTTTTACGCACAGAGGATGATTTTATACAGCGCGGCATTGATCTCCTGCGCGGACGCACGGCGGAACGCGTGGATACGGCGGCTCGGCGGGTCGTGCTCGCGGACGGAGAAGAAATCGGATACGGGAAACTACTGATTTCTGCGGGAGGCAGGGTGCAGGCGTGGACGCATGGGAAGGCAGAGCAAAATATATTTCGCCTGCAGACACTCGATGACGCGGATCGGCTCTCTGTGGCGCTGGATACCGTCCGCCGGCCGGTCGTGGTCGGCTCTTCGTTCATAGCGTTGGAATTCATCGAGACGTTTCTCCTGCGCAGTATTGCGCCGCGCGTGCTGGTCCGCGGACCGCATCTTTTTGACACCATGCTGGATGAGGATGGCGCTTCTCTGCTTGATGAGCACTTGACCCAAAAAGGCGCAGAGCTCATCTACAGCGATGAAATATCGGGTCTCGCGCACCAAGGGGCGCTTGTGCAGATTGAGACGCACAGGGGCAACATTTTGGAGACGGATGCCCTGGGCGTAGGCATAGGCGTGGCCCGCAATATATCGTTTCTTGAGGGCTCGGGCATTGCGTGCGGCAGGGGTGTTTATACGGATGCGCTTCTAGAAACAAATGTCCCTGGGGTCTTTGCAGGAGGGGACATTGCCGAGTATTTTGACACGCGGCTGCAGAGACGCGTGATGGTCGGCAATTGGACCAACGCTATGCTCCAGGGAAGACACGCGGGATTAAATATGACGGGGGCAAAAATTCCGTTTTATGCTGTGCCTACCTACTCAATTGTCAATCTAGGACTCAATATTACGGCGTTGGGCGAATGCGATGGCACGCTTGAGAGCGTGAGCCGAATGGATCGGACGACCCGTCGGTATGAGCGCTTTTTTATGCGTGACGGCGTGCTGGTTGGGGCGTTTCTTATCAACCAGTTTGCCGACAAGCCGTTTCTCACAGAACTCATCGCGCGGGGGGTCGTCGTTGCGCCGTACGCGGAGCGGCTGAACGATATGTCATTTGACATCCGCGCTATATCGGCGATAATGCAGAAAAGAATCTAAAACGTAATTGCATTTTTTATGGAAGAAAGCCAGTCAGTACGAGAAGAGACATCTGCAAGCCGGGAGGCGGCAAATCCCTATGTCATCCCGATCTCCATCCTGGTCGCCGGAGGGCTCATTGCCGGGGCGGTGCTCTATTCCAATGGCTCGGGTGTTGTCTCGGCGCCTGCGGATCAGCAAGCGGTTACGGGTACGGCGGCTACGGGAGATTTGGTTGACGACGACCCGATACTGGGTAATCCAGATGCGCCGGTTACTCTCGTTGAGTTTAGCGACTTCCAATGCCCATTTTGCAGAAGATTCTACCAAGAGACCCTCCCGCAAATCAAGAAAGAGTACCTCCAAACCGGAAGAGCAAAGCTTGTGTATCGCGACTTTCCACTCGTACAGATTCATCCCGGAGCCCTGCCCGCCGCGGAAGGCACCCAATGCGCTCATGAGCAGGGCAAATTCTGGGAAATGCACGACGCGATATTTGACGAACAAGAAAAACAAGGGTCAGGCACGGTCCAATTTACCGCTGACGATGTGAAGCGGTGGGCGGCAAGCATCGGACTGAATGCGTCACAATTTAATGCTTGCCTTGATTCCAGAAAATACCAGCAGGAGGTTGAAAAAGACATTGCAGACGGCTCTGCCGCCGGAGTAAGCGGAACCCCAGCCACATTCATCAACGGGCGGCTCGTGTCCGGCGCCCAGCCGTTCGCGGCTTTCAAAGCCATCATCGAAGAAGAGCTCGCGAAATTGAAAAAATAGTATCTATGGCAAACGTCACCATCTACTCAACGCCGTTTTGCGTGTACTGCAAAATGTCCAAGGATTTCTTTCAGAAGCATAACGTCGCCTACGAAGAAAAAGACGTTGCGGTTGACCTTGCCGCGCGCGAGGACATGATTCGCAAGTCAGGACAGATGGGAGTGCCCGTCATTGACGTGGACGGTACTATTGTCGTCGGCTTTGACCAGGGGCGGCTGAAGCAACTGCTCCATTTGGACGCGGTTGCATAGGATCGTATGGATAGAAGTCAGCGTATGTTCGGGGTGTCGAGAAAAATGGTCATCCGGACGCTGGCGGCGCTCATCGCAGGAGCGACCGCGTTTTATATTGCGTCACTTATCTGGTACGGGCGCGGCACTTCTGACGTGCGGGAAGACCGCTCCGTACCCGCATTCGCCCTGAAAGATTACGAGGGAAATGAAGTGAGGGAATCCGATCTTAGAGGGAAACCCGCCGTCATCATGGTGTGGGCCTCATGGTGCCCGTTCTGTGCCGAGCAGATCGCGCATCTTGATGCGGTAAAAAGAGAGTTTGGCGATGCGATTATGATAGTCGCGATCAATCGTGCGGAATCGCTCGCGCACGCTATGCAGGGGAACGCTCTGCCCGAAAAGGCAGCGGGAACGATTTTTCTCCTCGACCCCGACGATGCGTACTATCGCGCGATCGGGGGTTTTGCCATGCCCGAAATGCTTTTTATTGATCGCGACGGCAGGGTCGTGCTCCACAAGCGCAGCCCGCAATCCCGGGAAGCATTGCGCAGGCGCATAGAAGATCTCCTCGCCCGATAATTGACACGGTCTGCGGGGCGTGATATTCATGTGGACGGCATTTCTTTTGTCCGTGTCGTTATCCCTGTGCCGGAATGCCAGTTTCCGTAGGGCGGCCTGCCGCGGCCCACGCCTCCTTTGAGGGATATGCGCTGGCGTTGATGACGAGAAAGTTCTCCCGCACGCGCTGACGCTCGAGGCGGCGCGTATAGGGAATGATAAAGAGGGGAGTCGTGCGGCGCGACGGAATGGCGCGTGCAAGAAGAAAAAGCTCATCAAGTCCCTGCTCAAGAGATGCCTCATATTCTTCAGGAGAAAACGCCTTGATGAGTAGGCGCGGATTGCTGTCCTTGCCCTCGATTAGGAGATCCACTTCGGGGTATTTCCATCCATCGGCCGATACAATGGGAATCAGCTCGCGCACATGCAATTGCGACAGCCGATATCCGTATCGCTCGATGCAATCAACGCACAATTGCGCTACGATGCGCTCACGCGCCATACGCGCGGTATCGGTGGCGTCATCGGCCATATCGCGCAATACCATGTACGGCGCGCGGCGGGAAAAGATGAAAAACTGCTCATTGAGACGAAGATAGCGAAGGGTAGTTGCCATAAAATGAAACAGTCAGTAAACGCCTTGCCGATGACCGATACGCGTTACGATAATGAGTGACCTATCTTTTGCAATGCGATAAATCATGCGATACGGCCAAATCCTGATGCTATAAAAATTCTTGTTCTTGCCGTGCAGCTTCTTTCCAGCATAAGGATCACGGGTGATCGCGGCCAGCATGATCGTCACGCGTTCCCTACTTCGTTCCTGAAGAGCGTCGAGTTCTTTTTGCGCTCTTGACGTGAGTACGACGAGAAACGCCATAGGGTGTGTCCGCTTTATCAGCAAGTACATATCCCTGCTTCGCAAGGATCTCGTCGAGTGTAAGATAGTTCTTATATGTGCCCGAAGCGAAATCCCGCTCGACCTTATCGATATCCTTCTGCAGATCCGGAAATTCCTCCCACACTTCAATTGTTTCGAGCAATGATTCGAACTCCTCAACTGAAATTATAACGACCTTGGGGCGGCCATTTTCGGTAAGCGTGAAGTGGGTATTGGGTTTCTGCACCTCCTCGGCGATTTCGAAAATACGCTTGCGCGCCTCGGAAATGGAAAGTGTGGTTTTTGAGTTCATGGTGTGTACATAATAACGTACACCACTGCATGGTGTCAAACAGTGAGTAATCCACAGGCCTTCATACTCTTAAAATCCTTGGCGCTGACGACGACGTGATCAATGATTTGGATGCCAAGAATCTTGCCTGCTTCAGCCAACTGCGCGGTCATGCGGATGTCTTCGGCGGATGGTTCCGGATCGCCGGAGGGATGGTTATGCGCGATGATGATCTGGGCCGCCGCATTGCTTATGGCCGGCTCAAACACTTCGCGCGGGTGTACGATGCTCGCGTTGACCGTGCCGACGGACACGGTGCGCCGCGCGATCTCGCGGTTGCGCGCATCCAAGAAGAACACCACGAGGTGCTCCTGCTTGTGATCGCGTATATCACGCAATTCGCGCCATACGTCTTCGGGCGACATGAGCAGTTCTGATTTTTTGCCCATGAGCAGGCGGCGTCCGAGTTCAAATGAAGCCGTGATCTCGCACGCTTTGGCCGTGCCAAGGCCGAAGAGTTTTTTGAGCGCAGGCGCGTCTGCCGCGGACAGGCCGTCTCCACCAAGGCGCTTGAGAATACTGCCGGAGAGTTCAACAGCGCTCATGCCCTTGACGCCCGTGCGGAGCAGTATGGCGAGCAGTTCGGTGTTGGAGAGTTTATTGGCGCCGTACGCGAGAAGCTTTTCGCGGGGGCGATCTATGCGCGGTAAGTCCTTGATGCGCATAGTGTCTATCTTACCATGGGAACGTATCGTGACTCCAATGCCGGTTGAAACGGGCAATTCGCGCGCGTCTCTCCTCGGGGGTTGCCGAAAAACAATGTGTTATTCCTCAACCGTAACAGACCCAAATTGTCGCGCGTGCAGGTGATCGTGATAATTCCATTTTCCCGCCGTATCGAATGTGAAGTCCCAGCTCTCTCCGGGCTTGAGGCCGCGGCACGCGTCAAACGTGCTTCCCATGCATCCGCCGGTCGTGGGATAGCTTTGGTGCGTGGGGTGTATGGCGGACGCGGGCCATGTGTCCTGACCACTGTCGTTCTTGAAGGCGACGGTCGTGCCTTTTTTGACCGATATCGCCACAGGAGAAAATCCCGCATCCGTATAGCGGATGATGACGGGCTGTATCTTTACCTCGCCCGAAAGTGCAACATCTGGGTCTGTCGTCTGGTCTGCGGACTGTCCTGCCTGCTTTTGTTCATACGCCGAAGGCATCATCGGGGCAGGGGATCCTCCCTGTTGCATGTACCACCAAGCGCCTCCTACGACCGCGGCAACAATAATGGCGACAAAAATCGTTTTTGACATAATGCACTTGATAATAAAAAATAATTATTTCTCCATTATATCCTTGTGGCGAGCTTTGTGCCAAGGATAAGAGTTTGCTACCAGTTGAACCCGGTCCGAGCGGTAAGACCAAATTTGAAAGCGTGGAACGATTTGCTTAACTTTTCAACAAATATCCAATTGATCTTTGACTTTACCCATTGCGCATAGTATACTATCTGTACTATGCAAAAAGGGGATAAAATGCATAGTACGAGATAAATGCTATGCTAAAAGCTACAGTTTCCAAGCAAAAACAGGACAGAGACAGGCTTCTTTCACTTCCTTACGTAGAACGAACCAAAGAGAAAGATGCTC
>MHQR01000025.1 GCA_001820725.1 Candidatus Sungbacteria bacterium RIFCSPLOWO2_01_FULL_54_21
TAAAGCACAAACAGAAGCTCTCGCCTCTGTTCGTGCACGGTGGCTGGGCATGGAAGGGATCGAACCTTCGACCTTCTCTGTATCAGAGAGACGCTCTACCACTGAGCTACATGCCCGAATAAGAACCCGTCCTCGCAATAGTGTAATCAAAAATCTTCCTGATTGCAATCGGGACGATGTTGCCGTTTTGGTCAGAGCGGCACTAGGGGTACCCTATCGTAGAGTGCCGCGGCGGTATCTGCGAAATAAAGTTTTCCCCAACACAAAACATCCGTACCCAATGACGGATTTTATGGAAGTATATTCTTTCAGCTATTCCGGCTAATCCCGATGCTGTCGGGACCGCAGAGCCTCGCCCCCACACCAACGTGATGCAGAGACGAGCCCCCGAAGCCAACATCATAATGTTGGTGTGGGGGCGAGAGTTATGGCTGATCGGCTAACACCAGAACGGATACGAATATCCGTTATTGACCTTGGGGTTGCCCGCGAAGAATTCCGAAGAATGATCTCTGCGGGAAATATTCCCTAAAAAGAAATGTTCCATGAACAGCTTCCGCTACCCATGCCTTGTTACGACTTCGTCCCAATCACCGAACCCAGGTTGATCCGCCGCAAGGACGAACTTTACCTGTTTCCGGCTTTTTTGACGTGACGGGCGGTGAGTACAAGATTCGAGAACGTATTCAGCGCACCATAGCTGATATGCGCTTACTAGCGATTCCAACTTCATGGAGTCGAGTTGCAGACTCCAATCTGAACTGGGGCGCGCTTTGATGGGATTAGCTCCGGCTCGCGCCTTGGCGACCCATTGTACGCGCCATTGTATCACGTGTGTAGCCCAGGGCATCAAAGGGCCACGCTGACCTCGCGTCATCCCCTCCTTCCTCCCCCCTCTTTGCGCGTAAACGCAAAGAGTCAGATATCGATATATTGATATTTCTCTTTGCTCGCTTCGCGAGCAAAGAGGGGGGCGGTCTCGCCTGACACATATAACAGGCAACAGGGGTTGCGTTCGTTACCCCACTTAAGGGAACAACTCACGCCACGAACTGACGAGGGCCGTGCAGCACCTGTGCTGCCGTCCTTGTGAGAAGATTTTCCTTTCAGAAAATCGTCGACAGCATTTCAAGCCCTGGTGAGGTTCCTCGGTTGTCGTCGAATTGAACCACATGATCCACCGCTTGTGCGAATCCCCGTCTATTCCTTTGAGTTTTAAGCTTGCGCTCGTACTTCCCAGGCGGCACGCTTAACGCGTAAGCTAAGCCACTCGGAGGGTCGATACTCCGAACAGCGAGCGTGCATCGTTTAGGGCGTGGACTACAAGGGTATCTAATCCTTTTTGATCCCCACGCTTTCGTCTCATGAGTGTCAGGAAATGGCCAGGAGCTTGCCTTCGCCTTTGGTGTTCCCCACGATATCAACGGATTTCACCCCTACACCGTGAGTTCCTACTCCCTCTCCATTCCTCAAGTCGTGCCGTATCACGCGCAGCTCCGCCGTTAGGCAGCGGAATTTAACACATGACTAACACGACCACCTGGAGACCCTTTACGCCCAATAAATCCGGATAACGCTTGAGGCCTTCGTATTACCGCGGCTGCTGGCACGAAGTTTGCAGCCCCTTATTCCCGAGGTACAGTCACTTACGTTCCTCCCTCGGAAAAGCAGTTTACAGACCGAAGCCCTTCTTCCTGCACGCGGCGTCGCTCGATCAGGCTTTCGCCCATTGTCGAATGTTCTTGACTGCTGCCATCCGTAGATGTACGAACCGTGTCGCAGTTTCGTCGTTGGGGGTCGCGCTCTCACGCCCCCTACCCGTCATTGCCTTGGTGGGCCGTTACCCCGCCAACAAGCTGATAGGGCCTAGGCTCCTCTCAAAGCGGCTTTTAGGGCCTTTACCCTACACCTCTTTGGACTCTTGACAAAATTTATTAGATATGCTATTATTGTAGCATCCGGAACAGAAAGGGGGTGATCTTTAATGAAAAATGTCATGGAGATGATCGCGGCTGCCATAGCAGTTACGGTGACCGTCGCGATACTGTTGATCATGGCTCCGATTTTCGTCGTTGCCGCAGGTTCAGCAAAGGTGATTCGTCATCTCTGGTGATAATCTATGGGCATTGCTTCATTGCGGCGCCCATAAACTTTTTCTACATAAAGATCCAAAAATCCAAAGAGGTATAGGGACTATCGGGAATTAGTCCGCCTTTCGGCGGATTATGCCCGTCTTTGAGGTAGATGCCAGGGTATTACTAACTCGTTCGCCACTAACTATTTTCCGTATTGCTACAAAAAATAGTCCGTTCGACTTGCATGCCTTATCCACGCCGCCAGCGTTCATCCTGGACCAGGATCAAATCCTCAATAGAAGTTTCGAAAAATCGAAACTTTGAATAGTCGGAACAGCTGGAAAAATACATTCCATACTGCTGTCGTCTTGTTTTCAAGATGCGATCCGTCCGGCGATTTCGGCAAAACAACAACCACGCAAACTCCCTTGGCGAAAGACGCTTGCGTGGGTGTGGTTTACCCTAAGGCGACAACTCCTTGGAAAACCAGCAACTCGTTGTAAAATGTATCCTTCCGGACGCTTCCTCCGAAAGGGCGGTTATCAGCCGCTTTTCAATAGTACAGACAGTATACGCGAGCGCGAAAACCTGTCAAGCGACTCGCACTGATAAAAAGAAAGGGGCATGACGCGCATGCCGCTCGGTGATAATAAAAAGTTTTGCCGTCATGCCTTGGTATCGTAACGTCCGGTATCGGTATTGTAGGCGATGAGGCCCAGCTTGAGAAGACGGCTGCGGATGGCGCCGGGCTTTCGGCCGAAGTGTTTGGCGAGCCCTGCTGTCGCCTGGCCTTGTTTGAACAAATCGCGAAGCCATGCGTCGTCTTCACCGCTCCACGGACGGAAGGCATTGGGATGCTTTTCGCGGATAGCCGCGTGCCCGTCACCCGCGTCGCACACGCGACGCGCCCGCGCATGACGCGATGATCGCGCGCTGTCGGATACTTCCTCTCTATCCGGCGCGTGTCCACCGCAACGCTCGATAAAGGCCACGTGTTTCCGCGCAATTTCCTCTTTGTCCATACTGCACAATTTCTCCTGCGCTTTTTCTGACATCAGACAAAAGCGTTTGTCTTTTTCCAAAATTTCCGCGCTTACCATAAACGCCCTCTCATTAGCGCCGAGAAGATACAAGCCCGAAAGCCGCCGTACGCGCGAGAGCGCCACGTATCCCTGTCCGTATTCAAACGCGTCCGAGAGGTCAACGACCGCGGCATCCATACTCATACCTTGACTCTTGTGTACGGTCATGGCCCACGCAAGGCGCAGAGGAATTTGCGCCACTCGCGCCCGCGTCCTGCCCTGTTCTTCAACCGTCCATTCCATCGGTTTTATGGCAATGCGATTGCCCTTGCGCGTCTCCACCGTGGGATACCCTGTTTCTTTGTCAAAATCGTGGACCATTCCCAGCGTGCCGTTGACGAAATTTCCCAGTGGATGATTTTTCGTGCACATCACCACCGCGCCCTTTTTCAACGCCAGCACTTCGGGTGAGAGGCAGTGGCGCTTAAGCACGGTGACCAATGCCGCAGGGCCAAAGGACTCCATCTGAAACGCCGCTGTATCCCCGAGCAGGAGGCGCAGACGCTCCATGTTAATGCGGTCTACATCCGCGTTGTGCGAAAAAAGTTTTGGCACATCGGGCGGCGTCTGCTCTATCGTATGCCGCCGCAAAGACAAATGTTCGCGGTGACTGGCGCCAAAACGATTGGTGCGAATGGCGGACAGCACGCCGAGATACGCGGGGTCATCCTGGCGGTACTGGTCCGTGAGATAGCACACCACGGGGTTCAGCTCAGCCCAGGCATCCGATGCATACGCAAACGGCGCTTTGCTTCCGTCATGCGAGATCGGGGGCAATTGGAAAAAATCGCCGACCAGTACCACTTGCAAGCCGCCAAAGGGCATCCCCCTTTCGCGCCCGGCGCGGCATACCGCGTCCACCATGGAAAGGATGGGCGCGGAGAGCATGGAAATTTCATCAATAATAAGCATCTTGGCTTCTGCCAGGCGTTTCTCAATTTTTTTTCGGCCCGCGACCATGGCCGCCTCTTTTCGCGTCATGCCCGCGGCAACACCCACACCGCTCCACGAATGAATGGTCATGCCGTCAATGTGCGTGGCCGCAATGCCCGTGGATGCCGTGATCGCGGGTTCAATCCCGCACGACCGCAGATACGCGACGTATTGGTTTACCGTGTGGCTCTTCCCCGCCCCCGGCTCTCCGGTCAGAAAAACATTCGCCCCGGTCTTCAAAATCTCCAGCGCTTCCGTTTGCGTCATATACCTTTGATTGTAATAGAAAAGCCCGCGCGAAAGAAATCATTCGCGCAACGAAAAGCTCATTGCCGCGCGTATCTATCTCCCGCTCTGTGACACGCCAACAATCTCTTTTATCAGCATGTCGCGGAGTTCTTTCACCTGCGCGTCATCAAATATGGCGAGCGTCGTTACCACGGGTGTTGCCTTTTTCATTTCAGCAACCATGCGCTCAAGCACCGCCGGATCTTCTATCAAATCCGTTTTCGTGAGCACAGTGATTTCCTTTTTTTGCGCGAGTTCGGGATCAAAATTTTCCAATTCTTTGCGGATGATGGTATATGCCGCGACCGGATTTTCCTGTTCAACGGATACGAGGTGCACAAGAATTTTCGTGCGCCGGACATGCCGCAGAAATTTGTGCCCCAATCCTTTGCCCTCCGCCGCACCCTCAATGAGACCCGGAATGTCGGAGATAATATAGCCGTTGGCGTCACCCAGATTGGGCTCCAGCGTGGTAAAGGGGTACGCGCCGATTTTGCCTTTTGCGTTGGTCAGGTGGTTCAGCAGGGTGGTCTTGCCCGCATTGGGCAGGCCGATCAGGCCGATATCGGCGATCAATTCTACTTCAATAAAAAAATCGGCTTCGCCACCCGGTCTCCCGGGCGTCCACTGCTCCGGCCGGCGGTTGGTCGGACTTTTGAATGATTTATTCCCTCGCCCTCCGCCACCGCCTTTGAGCAAAAGTACCTCCTCGCCGTCCTGCGACAGATATACTTTCTCGCTCGTCTCATTATTGGTAATGATCGAGCCGATCGGAAAGTCAATGTGCAAATCTTTGCCCTTGGCGCCGTGCAAATCCTTACTGCCGCCGTCATACCCGCGCTCTGCCGCGAAATTTTTCTCCGTCTTATAGCGCGCAAGCAGATTCAGCGCGCGCACCGCTCGCACATATACGTGGCCCCCGCGCCCGCCGTCGCCCCCGACCGGACCGCCATATTCGCGATTGCTTTCGTGCAACCATCCCACAACGCCGTTGCCGCCGTCCCCCGCCTTGATATGTAGGGTAATCTCATCAATAAATGCCATGGTATGTGCGTGTTATTTTGCTTGTGCGCCAGCCGGACACGTTTTGCAGACGCCGTAAAACTCAAGCGCGTGCTGACGCACTTGGGCACACCAGTTCGCCGCCTGTAGGATGCCTTTGTACATATGCTCCACGCCGCATCCCGTAATATCCTGCATCCTGCCGCATTGCATACAGATAAGATGATGGTGGTCTTTGGCGTCCGCGCGCTCGTAGTGCGCGTGATTGTGGCGCAGATCAACCTGCCGGATGATGCCGCGGCCTACCAGATCATGCACGATGCGGTACACCGTGGCCTGATCAACGTCTTTTGCCATCTTTTCAATCAATCCCTGCGTGCTCAAGGGATGCTTTGATTTTTCCATCAGCGCAAGCACGGCAAGACGCGCTGGCGTTGCCCGCAAGCCCGATTTTCGCAACAGTATGGCCGAAGCATTACTGATATTCTGCGCATGTCTCTTCATCGGCCCACGGTATCATACATGCGAATATTTGCAAAGAATCATCATTGCGTTTGATGCTCCCTCACCATCCATTCCCTCCCCCGTCCGTGGTCGTGGAGGTGCCGTCCGCAAAGATGTTCTGCTCGTTGTTTCTGAATATCGTGTTGGATAGGGTTG
>MHQR01000026.1:0-7852 GCA_001820725.1 Candidatus Sungbacteria bacterium RIFCSPLOWO2_01_FULL_54_21
CGGGGATTTGAACGCGCCGCACCATGCGGGCATTTGGTCACTTCTTCGCCGCAGCAGTTAAGAAATCACGCGAACACGACATCCTAAATGCTGGGACGAAGACAAAGGTAGCGTATTAAGAACTATGATAATAGTATACTTCCAATCTTGGAATCTGTCAAGCCGCGTTGGGTGGAAAAGCACAGGGTTCAAGGCATTGGCGATAACGAGCGAGATATTCTTTTTTTGTCTGCGGCTGGAGATTTTGTGCGGTTTGACGGCCTGCTGCCGCAAGAATTTTTCTTTTTTCTTTGTCTTTATATAAAGTTACCATTGCTTGTAAAAATGCTGCGCGATTCCCAACCGGAACTATGATACCATTCTCCTGCGTTTTTACGACTTCTCCGGCGAGTCCGACATCGGTCATGACGACCGGAAGTCCTGCGGCCATGGCTTCAATCACAGCCCTTCCCCATCCTTCATAGTTGGATGGGAGGAGAAAAAGATCAAACGACTTAAGAAAAGACGGCAGATCATCGCGCCACGGCTCAATGATGACGTTGTGCTCAAGTTTGTAGTTTGTAGTTTGTAGTTTGTAGCGTTCCTTGTCCGGCCCTTCGCCGACAATCACGAGAAGCGCTTTGGGGCATACCTTCACAAACTCGCGCATCATATCAATAAGCATGAGGAAATTCTTTTCCTTTTCTACGAATCTGCCTGCGGCGATCATTTTGAAATCATACGATGCAAAACGGCTCTCGGTTTCCGGATCGGCATGGGCATCAAAAAATCTGGCAACATCGGTAAATATAGGAAGTACGCCAATCCTGGATTCCAGACTAAGTCTGGAACGGATTCCAGACTTAGTCTGGAATGAATAACATATTCTTTTGGATACCGCCCGTACGCAATCAGCACGGGGGACGAGCACTCGGGCGAGAATATAATACAACCGCTCTTTCCATCCCGCCCTGGCATAATGAGGACTCATGTAGTCGGTATGGAGCTGGAGCTGGAGCGGTACGCGAAAGCGGCGGGAGAGGAAAAAACCAATACAGCCGGAGAGATCCGGCGCCTGCACGCTGATCACGTCAAAACGGCGCTGTGTGCAGAGCATGGCACCGATGTGCCATGCGCGGACAAATCCCAGGACACCCGACGACGCGGCGGGGTATAGAAAGAGGCCTTCCGATACCTGCAGACGCCCCGCCTCCCGCGCGCGTACGATGACGTGCAGTTCCCCGAGCACGCGCGCATAGTCGGCCAGGCGTCCGCGCGTAGCGCTCCCCTCCCGCAATGCGTTTGGATCTTGTGAAAACATCAGCACTCTCATAGTGAGAAAATGGTTTCCGCCGTCGAGGCCAGCAATGCATCAACGCCGAATTGCTCCAGCACCGTTTTTCCTCCGCGCGTATAACGCTCGCGCAAAGACGCATCCCGATACAATCGCGTTATTTCCTCCGCAAGCGACAGCGCATCGCGGCGGCGGTACAGCCGTCCGCTGACGCCATCCGTTATGATTTCCCCGTTGCCGCCCGCGTCCGACGCCATGACCGGTATGCCCATGGCAAGCGCTTCCAGAAGCGTGTGGGAAAATCCTTCATACGAGGAGTTCGAGACAAACACATCGCCCGCCCGAAGATAGTGGAGCGCCGTGTCATGCGGCATATTGCCTACGAGGGACACGGCACCCCCCAGCCCGAGATCTTCTATTTTTTTGCGCAACGCGCCCTCTTCCAGCCCTGACCCGATGAGAGAAAGATGCGCTTCGGGGATTTCCCGCACAATCACTGCCATTGCAGAAATCACGGCATCATATCCTTTCCATGGCACGAGCCGGCCGATGGATACGATATGAAACGAATGCGCCGAGATGCCTAGCATGGTCCGCGCTTTTTCCTTAGAAACAGGGATACCCTGCCGAACAAATGCGTTATATATGACGGTGATTTTCTCTTCCGACACTCCCCACCGCATGACGATTTTTTTCAGATATTCGCTCGGAACAATGACGCGTTTCGCGTGTCGCGCGACATGTCGTTCTATAAAACGCCGGACTTCCGTTTTTGTGTCATATATTCCTTGTTGAAACTCCTCCAGTGTTTTACGTTTTGCGCTGTCGTTTTGCATTTGCATATACTGTTCCCATGCATAGTCCCCCACGATTTTGAGCAGAAACGATTTGCCCATGAGACGAGCGGCTAGGAGCGCGGGCAGGCCCGTGCTTACCGGATCCTGCGCAAAGACGATATCGCCTCCGCGTGCGACGGCTATGATGTTCAACACATACGCGATATGCCGGATTCCTTTCGGAAGCATGCGTACCGAACGAAACGGAATAACGCGCAATCCTATGCCGTGGCGCACCAGCCCCTCGGTGAGCAGGTGTACATAGGTCGCGGGCCCGCCGATTTCGGGAGGAAAAAGCCCCGTCGCAATCACAACCCGTTTTTTCGCATTGATTTCCTGCGAAAATATGTCCCCGTACGCGGCCGCGATCTTGTCCCAGTCAAAATCACGCACGGCCTTTTCTCTGCCCGCAGACGCCAATTTCTTGGCAAACGCAGGATCGCGCAAAAGATCCCGTATATGCCTTGCCAGATCGTACGCGTCCTCGCTACGGACCAGCAAACCGGTACGCTCGTGCTCAATAATATCGGGGATGCCGCCGACGGCAGCGCCGATCACGGGCAATCCTGCGGCCATTGCCTCGACAAAAGCATTGCCCATTCCCTCCGAGCGCGACGGGCGCACGAAAATATCGGCAGTACTAAGATGCGCCGGCAGATCATCGTGCGGCACTTCGCCCAGGAATAGAACCGCGCCGCGCACACCCAACGCACCCGCTAATGTCTCCAGCGCATCCCGTTCCGGCCCGTCGCCAGCGATATGCAATACTGCTTGGGGTATTTCTTTTTTCACTTCGGCGAACGCGCGAAGCAGAATGTCTATGCCATTTTTCGGCACCAGCCGCGACACAGAAATAATTATTTTTTCCGTTTGCCTTGTCGTTTTGCCTTTTACATTTTGAATTTTGAATTTCTCTACATCCACGCCGTTGCGCACGATCGCCGCCGGCCCGCAATAATCGAACGCGCGCGCAAGTCCCAGGAGATATCCGGAAATCGCGGTTACGCGATCGGCTCTGGCGAGCATCATACGAAAGCCGCGGCGAATGAGACCGCCCCTGCCATACCGAAGATAGTCCGGTGATTCTCCGTACTGCACGGTCACTACAAGCGGGGCGAGCGGAAAAAGCGCTTTTGCCGCCGCGGCCGCCACCGACCCTTGCGAAATATCCATACCCCACAATACGAAATCCGAAGCACGAAATCCGAAATTCCAAATAAGATGGAGCGGAATTAAAAACGGAAGGAGCCACTTGTCAAAACGCGTGCCAAAACCGAGCCGGATGACCGTGCCTTCGGGACGCGCTTCCCGACGCGGGAGATGTCGCGACATGCGCGCCGTGAGGATAAGAAAATCAAATTGCCCGGAGAGACGCCGGGCGACTTCTTGTATGGCGATTTCCGCGCCGCCCACGAACGGATGATACGCAGTGGCGCATACGATGATCTTTGGCTTCGCCATATACCGATCACACGAAAAACTTTTTCAGAAATAGAAATCCTGCGGATGCGCCTCCGCTCAAGAGTGCGGCCAGCAGGAGAAAGGATTGACCGGAAGACGAGGCGCGCGGCTCTGCGTATATCGCCGGCAGCGTTGCGGTTGCATACTCTTCGGTGACGACCTCGGATTCTTTTCCTTCCGCTTTTTTCGGTGCCGGAACCGGCTTTTCCTTCGCTCCTTCAGAAACGACAGCGGCGATTGCGGACAATACCGGCACAGGTGCTACTGTTTGCTCGGGTGCGGACGGCTCCGCCGTATAGGAAAACGCGGGCGAGCCGTCAGGGAAATGCATCGTTATCGGTACCGCGCCCGCCAGCATGGTTACGGCGTTTGCCAGAGCGATCTCTCCCCCTGCAGTAATCATGGTGTGCGGCGGTAAAAGAAATTGCCTGCCGCCACCCTCTTCAATCGCCCAGCCGCCAATATCCACCGCAACTGCCGAACCATTGCGCAGGCGCACGAATCCTGCCTTGCCTCCTGTAACCTCGGTGACGGCGACTTTGTTTGACATGACGCTCACGACACTATAGTCGGAAGCCGCATAGATACCGGAAGACACATGCAGTCCCGTCATATAGGTACCCGGCACTCGAAAAATATGCGATACCGCGCGTCCTTCGGCAGTACTGCCGTCCCCAAAGTTCCACCAAAAGCGGGCGTTCTGTATCGGCTCTTTCAGGAGTCCAACTGCCGTGCCTTCAAAAGCCGTATCTGCGCCCGCTATGACAGCACGATCACGTCCGGCGTATGCTTCAATAGCGGGAGGTAGCGCGCTGGCAGTGACACTTCCCCTAGAGGAAACAATCACGGGGGCGATGGAAGAAGCCGTACTGTTCTGGGAAAGGTCGGCGCTCTGTGCGTCTGCGCCCGTATCCGATACAACACTCATACGCTGGCTCATCGTCCATGATTGTCCGGACACTCTGCCCATTGCCTGAACAGTAAGGATATGAGTCCCCGAGGATGCATCGCGGTAGAAAAAAGTCCGATTGGCGGTTCCTTTTGCCATCACGGTGCTGGCCGTATTTCCAGCCGCATTCAGAAATACCCCCGTTGAAGAGGTTGATGAGAACGAAAGATCAACGGTCTCGTCTGTTTTCTTTTCAGCGCCGGCCGTATCCTGCATCTGAATCTTTAACTCGCCGGAGATTTCTCCGGTGCGAATGGTCTGCGGCTCGCTTACAAACACAAACCGCGTGCCGTCAGCATGCGCAACTGAAGACAATACCGATAACACCGCGCAACAAAAAAGAAGCCCTCGCATACCAAGAGCTCCTTTCATGTGATTATTTCAAGGTATTGATCTTCTCCTGTATGGCTTTTATCTGCGC
Organism: Candidatus Sungbacteria bacterium RIFCSPLOWO2_01_FULL_54_21; assembly: GCA_001820725.1. Lineage (GTDB taxonomy): Bacteria > Patescibacteriota > Minisyncoccia > Sungbacterales > HO2-52-23 > WO2-54-10. The sequence goes on from MHQR01000026.1 coordinate 4,941, forward strand.
CTGGATGATCTTGAGCCGCAATTTCTCTACTTGGTCTTCGATGCCCTTGAGGGTCGCATCAGTCGCCGCGTTGGACTTTGCCGGAGCGATTTCCGCCGCCTTGGCAACCGGCAAGACCTGGACCTTCGCCTGCACGGCGCGGATTTGCTCCTGAATCACCAGCGCCTGCCGGTAGGTAATTGATTCGGTAAGCGCCGCGCGCACCTCGTTCTGCAATGCGTCGTATTCGGCGAGGAGCCCGTTGAGTTCGTCTTGAAGATTTCGCAGTGCAATCCCCGAGGCGGTCTTCACGTTGCCTTTTATCTCCCCAATCCGCTTTTCAATGCGCGCCGTTTCTTCGTCAATGGCCCGCGGGCGCAGGGAATTCACTACCCCCTGTAATGTCGCAATCTGCCGCGCCAATGCGGCTTCCAGCTCCCGCCTATTCGGTTCCGCTTTTACCAGGAGAGAAGCGCCTGCTTGTTTCTGCGCATCCTCGCGTTCTCGTATCTGCTGTTTACCCGCATCAATGATGCCCTGCTGAAGAAGTTTGACCTTCTCTCGGATCAGCTTCAGTTGCATGGAACGCAAGGTATCCTGTACGCCGGAGATGTTGGCAAATCCCGCACTGGTAGAGACGAGGACAAAAAGGAGAAGCAGAGCGATGACGATCGGAGCGCGATTTTCAAACATAGTGAGACGGCTATTTTTTAACCGCGTTTATTTTTTCCTGAAGCAGTTTGATCTGCTCCTGGAGGATCTTTACCTGCAAGAGCTGGATTTGCTCTTGCACGGCTTTCGCTTGCGTATCGCTCGCCGGAGCGGCGGACGATGCCGCAGGTGCCGTAACTGCCGGAGGGGATGCGGGAGGCAACGCGCCGCCGAATATCTCCGAGAGCTTTGCCAGGGTCTTTGCCCCTACCCGTCCGTTTCCAAGATCATTCGCGCTTTGTATCACGCCATATTTCAGCTGGAAGCGGCGTACCGCGCGAACCGTGGCGGGGCCATAGTACCCAGAAACCGTTCCTTCAGGATAAATCTCTTTATCGCCGGAGAGTAAAAGCTGAAGTATCTGCACATTATCATTCGTGTCCCCCGCATTCATGGTCTTTGACGGAATGCTGGCGACGGGAGACGCAATGCCGGGAGCCGTGCCAACAGGGACGACGGTCGCTGGTGGTACCGAGGGGACCGTACCAAACACTTCATTCAGCTTCGCCCGTGTGGCGGGCCCCACATTGCCGAGCTGGGAAATGCCATACTTTTGCTGGAATTTCTTGACCGCCCTTTGCGTCGCCGGTCCGAACAATCCCGATGCCAATCCTTCAGGATATATTTCCTTGTCTTTGGAAAGCAGTTGCTGAAGGGCTTTTACGTCGGCATTGCGATCTCCCAATGACAAGTTCCGGGTGATGAGCGATACGGCGCTACTTGCCGCCGCTCCGATCTTTTGGGAAATTTGTTGCTGTACTGCCGCGATCTGCTGTTTCAACTGCGATACTTTGTCTACGGTCGCAGGCACAGGAGCGGCTGGAGCAGAACTGCCTCCACCTCCACCGCCTCCTCCACCGCCACTGGATACGCCGCCTCCGCCCCCGCCGGATCCGCAGGTACCCGAGGGCGTTACCGCCGTACTTCCCACACCGGTCGCGATAACAAGCTTCGACTCGTTTTCGCCGCATTCAGTGGCAATATTACGATCGTTGGTCAGGGTCTTTTTCTCGCTGGAACGAACATCAGCGCTCACCGAGCTGCCAGTGTCAGCGCTAAAAGAAAATGTACCGCCTGAAATACTCCCACTATCAAAGGAAGAACCGGATTTCAGGGTGTAAGAAGACCCATCGCTGGGAAGCGTCAGCGTAATATCCGCATCAAGGGTAACGTTTGCCGCAAGCGCCGCCAACGGCAACCCTACCGCAACACACGATAGTGCCGCTATAAATCTTAGATAGGATGTTCTCCGCATAAGTAGGAGATGGTGAATCTATTTAGAGATCGTTTAGCGGCAGGTGCCTGGTTCTATCATAAGACCTGTCGTATTGTTTCCATCAGGACCCTTGTTGCCAAGATAGATACGGAACATGGTTGATGAGGAGGCCGCGCGCATCTCAATGCATCCGCCGACACCTGCCGTAGCAGAGCTGATCGCAAGCGTCGTGGTGCCCACCGTACCGCCGATAAGCGCATTGCCGGTAACGCCGAACTGGTGGGTGCTGGGCGTTGATGTACCGACACCCACCGATGTCGTTGCCGACTGCCCAACCGTGAACGCGGCTGAAGCGCCTGCCTGTCCTACCTGGAATCCTCCTGTGGAAATTGTCGTCGTAGCAGTGGTTGACGTTACCCCGATGCTTGCGGCCCTCAACGCGGTGGATATAGTAGACGTCCCTGAAGCGAAACTTGCTACTGCATCAATTCCGAAGATTGTGCCTGGCGTCGTCGTGCCCACGCCAACATTGCCTGCGGCATCAATCGTAAAGGGACTGGTGTCATTTGCAGCGTCCTCAAACCATGCCGTAGAACCGCTGCCTAAGTTGGAGATCAAAAAGGCGGTCTGTGTCCCAGTTGTTGTGGTAGCAATCGCAAGCGTGCTGCCTGGGGTGGATGTGCCGATCCCAAAACCGACATTGGTGAAGAAATATCCGCCGACCGACTCTCCCTGGCGACCGATGGCGAGAATGGATCCCGGCGTAGATGTTCCGATGCCCAGGTTGCCGCTTGCGTCAATCACGAATGGCGTGGTATCGTTGGCCGCGTCTTCAAGCCATGCCGTATAGCCAGTGCCAAGATTTGAGAGGAGAAACGCGGTGTTGGCGCCAGCCGTCGTCGTGGCAATCGCAAACGCACCCCCCGGCGTTGACGTGCCAATGCCGAGGCCGATATTCGTAAAGAAGTACCCCCCGACGGATTCCCCTTGACGGCCGACAGCGAGA
>MHQR01000026.1:7884-55645 GCA_001820725.1 Candidatus Sungbacteria bacterium RIFCSPLOWO2_01_FULL_54_21
GCCGTTCGCATCAATCACAAACGGGGTAGTGTCATTTGCCGCATCTTCTATATACAGCGCCTGACCCGTACCCGTGTAGGTCAGCAATACGGCAGGAGACGTCGTCGCGGTCGTAAGCGAGAAAAAGCCGCCTGGAGAAGTAGTTCCTATGCCAAAGCTGCCGCTATTGGTAAACTGCGCCCTCTGCGTTCCTCCTGTTGCAAATCCGAGTATGTCAGTGCTGACGTCAAACAGACCGGTATCAGTATCCGAAGAAAACGAGAGCGTCGGCGCCGCCGCAGTCCCTGCGGCTACCGTAAGCACACTACTCACGGTGATGCTACTGCCTACCGTGGTGGCGTATACCGATCCTCCGACCGCGAGGATCGCGCCAAACACGATGGCCGCTATAATAAATGCAGGACTATCCTTGCGAAAACGAAACAGTTTTGAGATCTGCATGGTTATAAAATATGTAAAAAAGAATGGAACACATTGCAGCCCGACAAGATCTGCAATGTAATGATGGTGTCTTCCCCCATTCTAGTACAATCCGCAGGCGTGTACAGCGCGACACCTGTGGATAACTCAAAACCCTCTCCGGCGTACGCCGGAGAGGGTTTTGTCGCATGCGTTCAGATGATTGTGATCACTGCAACTCGCTATAGCGCTCGAGCAGATACTTTAGATCGGGCGAGTCGGTTTCCCGTATGCCGCTTTGCAATGTCTCTTTGGCTTTTGCGTCATCCTTTCGGACATACCGATAGAATTCATAGGCATTGCGCCATACGCTCACGTCTTTTGTCCAGATTTTCAGAGCGGCAGTGAAGTTTTGTTCGGCGCGCGCGGGATCTTTCAGATCAAAAGCATAAAGCGAGGCGAGATTGGCATAGGGGCTGGCTTGTTCGGGATTCGTTACCGTCAGGAACTCCCACACTTGCCGCGCGCCCTCATAATCGTCCACGGTCTTGCGCAAAATAGCCAAGTTCATCCACTCGTCGAAAATCCGAGGATCTTTTTCCAATGCGGCAATACTCGCGTCTATTTTCTTTTGCATCAGCACTCTGGCCTCTTCAGAAAATGCCGCGGAAAAAACAATAGGGCGGCGCAACGCGGGGATCCTTACATCCCCTCCCGTCACGGGTACTAGTTCAATGGTATATTTTCCGTCTCCGCCTATTTCAATACCGACATGTCCGGGAGACGAGTCCGTATTTTCTGCGTTCTGCTGTGGCGCGGGCTCCTGCCGGATCGCGCTGTTGTAATAGGCGTGAAAACCCACTGCGGCAAGAGCCAGTGCTGCCACCACGATTACACTGTTTCGTTTCGTAAAGAGATGCTCCATACGCCATATTCTAGCAGTAATAAGCCCAAAACGCAATCCCGCCCCGACTTTATGTCGGGGCGGGATGCTTTCGCCTTCCCGTTCACGCAAACGGGGCACAAGGAGCGAAAGTATTATTGCGTGATAACCTGCGAGTTGGTATTGGTGGTCGGAAGACCAGGTATACCATAGCCCGTGCTGAAGTCGTTGGCGAGATTAGACTGCGCCGTGGTGGTCGAGAACGGCCGCCAGACGAAGTCATAGCTCACTGCGGGAGTCGTCTTATTAGCCGGCTCTCGGAGATACGTGGTGGTTGCCATGTATGTCGAGGTCGCGGCAGTATGCGGGAATCCACCGCTGGTGCAACATGCGCCAGTCGTGAGGTCCGCCGCAAACTTGGCATCGCCCTGCAGTTGCGTGGACACGCTATACGTTGCCCCCGCAAGCGTAGCATCACCGCGAAGCACGAAATATCTCGTGCCGCCTGCCGGAATAACCACCGTCGTGGAAGCATTGTCCGCGTCAGCCGCCCAGAACTCAATGTCTGTGGACGCGCTCGCCCAAGCGGTGCTCGGACTGCCCTCCAAACCCGTTATATCAATGCTCGTCTGTAGCATCGCGCCGTCCGTCTGCAATCCGGTTACCGGTGTTGCGAAGGTTGAATCCGTAAACACATAGACATTCACATTGTCAATCATGCCTAGCTGTGCTGTCGCGGATGTCGTTGCGATGCGCGCGGTAAGCTTCGCAATGCCCACGTCTCCTTCCACTGGTGCGGAGATCTTGAATTTCAGCAAGTCCCTCCTACCTGAAGTCAGCGCTCCGCCGCTCGTAAAGGATACTAGATCAAGCGTCGGATACGACCTGACTGCGCGGACACCAGCGCTTGCGGTTGCGGTCGTCAAGCTATCAATACGAATCCTCTGGCCGCTCGCCACTCCGGTAGCAAGTGATCCGCCTTGGGTTCCTGCAGGAATGTCAACTTGCACCAGCGATCCTGGAACACCGGCTTGTGATGTTCCCTGCGCCGCAACATCCACTTTTGCCGTCAAGAGCTTGCTGCCGTCTTTCGGCACCGTGAAGTCGCCGGACAGCGTCGTGGATGCATAGTAGCTCGCGCCGACAAACACCGACTCGCCTACCTTGGTCGCGCCATCCCACAGCGTTACTTTCGTCACATCCTGCGGAGAGGATGATGCGTTCGGCACGCTGGATGCGCCTCCATTGGTAAGCTGGAGTCCTAGATCAGTCAATTTGACTGCCTCGTTGGTTGCCGTAAATCGGAATACTGATGTCGTGATAGCTGTCCTTCCGGCCGCCGTAAGGGTGTACGAAGGACTGGACGAATCCAAAGCAACGGCGAGCGAACCGTTTGCGGCAAGCGTCATGCGCTGTCCAGTTGAGTCGTTCTTCGTTACCGTTGCGGACTGACCCGAGGTCAAGCCGTTGACGGTCGGCGAGGCAGTGGTGTCAAAGCCCCACTGGTATATGCCGGTGCCGCCCGATGCGATGTTGCACTTCATTTCAAGCGTCTTTACCGTGCCCTTCAGAACCGTGAATCCTGATCCGTCGAACGTGACAAGCGTCGTGGAGCTGATGGAACTCGGGTTCAAGATGTTACTGCCGGTGTTGAGGGCTGTGGCGCCGTCATACAGCTGGCAGGACGTCAGATTGGTCGCCGTAGTGCCGCTGAAATCCAACGGTAGGGAAGGCAGACGAACGTCTTCGCCGGATGCGCCCGCGTCAAGCAGGTACTTGGCAAAGGTGAACTTCTGCGCTCCTGAAACCACGGTCTGGGCCGGAGGATCGGACGATACGCTGATCGTCAGCGCCGCTGTTTTGAGGGTCATGGTAGACAGCGATACTGCCGATGTCGGGGACGGGGTTACCGTCTCGCCGGTAGTTACGCCTCGCACTGTCGTCCAGTCGGTTGAAGGAGTGGTGGACGCCTGTATCGCGGCGTTGTTCGGAATATCTGTTCCGTACTTTGCCTTCAAGGTGTACACATTCTTTCCCTCCGGGAAGGTTACCGTGTCGGTGAATGTCAGCTTGTATGTTGACGAGCCGTCAACCGGTCCCGCCACGATCTTGCCGTTGGTGTCGTAGATGGACACTTGGGTTACATCTGCGCCGGTCCCTGCGGCCACGCCGCCGCCGACGCTGATGTTGAATATCATCTGCGCTACCGATACCGACTCGCCGCGCACGTCAGCCAGGAAAGCGCCGAGGGACTGTCCGTTCAGGTTCACCGCGACGTTCTGCGATGTTACGGTCGTGGAATTCTCCACGTTCAGAGAACCCTTGCCCACGGTAACTTGCGATGCGAAGTACCACGGGTTGGTAGAGGTGAATCCTGTACCCGAGGTCGGAGGCGTAATGCCAAAGCCGTAGGTTTCTCCGCGTACCGCGAGATCGGATGTCCTGTAGATGTTGAACTTGATCGTCCGGTCGGTTCCGCCGAGAATATCTCCCTTCACGAAGATTTCCGCCGAGCCGCCCTTGTCCAGAAGTATCGGGGGATCAAACCGTGAAGTGTAGTATTTTCCGTCTGCAGAAACCATTGCCGCATAGTCCTTTTTGGTTCCGCCGATCGGCTCTACGGTGGTCATCACGTTCGCGAGATCACTGCTACCGATAGAACCGACCTGGTTCCACCGAATGCTGTCAACGTATACCTTCTCCTGCGATCCTGCGGTAACGCGAACCGAGGTGAAGATAAATGCTTTCTTTCCGATATCTTCCGTCGTGGTCGCGACGGACTTGTACGAACCGGTCTGATTGGTAACCGTGCCGATGGTCAGGGTCGTGTTCATGGTCATCCCATTCCCCACTACGGGAGAACTCAAGGTGACCTTGGACGTTCCCGCATCAACTGCGACGAGGGCGAGTTTTATGATTTCACCCGCGACACTCGTGCCGGATCCAGCGCGATTTGCCGCCAGCGTCATAGTCCGAGACGTTCCGGCTTTCACGACGAATGCCTCATTCAGATTGGTTTGATGAAGGGAATTCAGCGTCTTTGCGAGACCATACTGAACGCCGTTTTCATCGAGAAGCAGTACTTCTGACAGTCCGCTGTCACTGCCCGGGCCCTGGCGTTCTGCCGTAAGCGAGCTTACCGTCACGTCTCCATCAGGAGCGGCGGTAAAGATCACTTTCGTAAAGGGCACCCGTGCGGCGCTCGCAGGAGCCAGTGCCGATGGCGGTTGGTCCACTGCCGCCGTTACCGTGAGGCCGCTACCAACCGGAGTTGGCGCTGTCGGCGTTCCCGGAGCCGTCGGCATAGTCGGAGTTGTCGGCGTCGTCGCTACTGCTACCAATGAATCATACTTCGCTCGAGACAATGTGCCGAAGTAGCCAGCGGCCGGCGATACGCCGTTGCCCGCTTGCCACTTCATGACGGCCGCTTTGGTCAAACTGCCGAATGACATTGTCTCGTTGCCTGGCGATCCGGCGCCGCTTGCGGCGACCTGGTGGCCCGACGAGTTCAAATATTTCTGCAAACACATCACGTCATCACCGCGCACTCCCTGTGAGAGGTTGCGAGTGAAAGCGCATTTTGAAGCGCTCGATCCTGCGGCCGGGGTTGCCGGCGTGCCGGAGAGCGATCCAAGTTGCGCCTGGAGTGCTACGATCTGCGCGGTCAGCTGCTCAATCGTGTGCGCGGTCGTGTGATCCGCCACTGCAGCCAACGGCACAAATGCCGCTACTCCTGAGATCGTGACTGCGGTTGCCAGAGCGATTACTTTCGCCCTAAGGCCTCCGCCTTCTCTTTTCAATCTCATGTGCATAAGGTTATGTATTATATGTTAATGACAGAAACCACTTCTTCCCTTCCCGCGTTGCAGAAATGAAAGAGGGCTTCCTGACAGGGGCGCTCATTTTTTATATCCGTCGACTCCGAATCGGGTATAAAGATGGGCACATTAATAAATGATCGACTATCTATGGTCTTGTGTCTCGTGGGTTGTCAACGTGCTTTCGTTCTGCGTTCTTCCCTGGTTCGTTTCTTCTTGCGCTCCGCGTAGGAACCGATGTCTGCTTCCGTACCTCGACTCATACGCGCCGTGCAATTTTTATATTCGCCTCAACACCTCAAAACAGCCCAAAAGCGGCCTTTTTCGAGAAAAATTTCTTGAGAAAATTCATACGATACTTCTTATTATATGTACGGATGCCTGCCGATGCAATAACGTGTTATCCACAAGCGGGTATCGTGCGGCCTCTCTGCGTCAAAAGATACTCTATTATAGCGCGAGCAGATAGTCAAGCAAGCGGGCGCGCTGTGGAAAACTCGCGTAAACGATTAACAATCGTTTACGCCGCTGCCTACGTTACGCGGAGTTGCTAGCATGTCCCCGTACCCATCCGCCCATCGCATCATTTTTTATACTTTTCCGTAAGCCAGGCGCCAAATTGCTCCCCTATCTCCGGATGTTTCAGTCCCATATCCACCACCGCCCGCATATAGCCCAGTTTATCGCCACAATCATAGTATGTGCCTTTTACGACATATCCATAAAAATCATGGCCGTCTTGGGCGTAGGCGGCAATGGCCGGGGGAATATACAATTCGCCATGCACCGGCTCCACCCGCTCAAGATAGGGAATGAAATCGGGCGTGAGGACAAACCTCGTGAGCGTGGCAAGATTGGTTGGCGCGGTCCCCGGAGCCGGTTTCTCCACAGCGCGCTTTATTTTCCACACACCCGGCTCAACCTCAACGCCGTCAATAACGCCGTATCGATGGGCATTTTCGGGCGTGACTTCCACAAGACAGGTAACGGGCGCGCGATACTTTTTATACACGGCTATCATCTGCGCCAATGCCGAGGGTTGGGCATCTATAATGTCATCCCCGGACAGCACGGCAAACGACTCGCCGTCAAAAAAGGGCTTGGCGGCAAGCACCGCGTCCGCAACGCCTTTTTGCTCCATCTGCCTCACAGACCCAAAAGACGCAAGCGACGATATTTCGCGGACAATGCGCAACGCTTCACCTTTTCCTTTGATCTCTAGAAAATGCTCCACTTCTGGTGCGCGATCAAAGTAGTCCTCAATCGCCAGCTTTCCCTTGCCCGTAACCAAAAGTATATCTTTCAGCCCTGCGCTCACGATCTCCTCTGCGAGAAAATGCACGAGCGGCTTGTCCACCAACGGGAGCATTTCTTTGGGAATTGCTTTGGTAACTGGAAGAAAACGCGTGCCGTAACCGGCCACGAGAATGATTGCTTTCTTTATATCGGTCATAGTATCAGACATCGCTAAAAACTATCGGACATTCTCATTTTGTCCCTTAAAAATCATGCGTTTCCCCCGCGCATATAAATGGTCCATCGTTTCTCTCCTTCCTTCTTTATGACGTTCTTTGAAACAAGTTCCTGCAGATCGCGCTGGATCGTCTTTGGGCTTATGCCTTGAAAGATTTCGTAAAAGTCGCTCACCTTTACCCGCGGCGTTTGTGCGAGTCGCTCCAGAATCGCCCGATGGCGCTCGTTGGCCGCTTTGCCTTTGGATGCCGGTTCCCGTGCGGGTTCTTGAGGCGGATTCTCCGCCAACGCCGGCACATGATTCGCGGGCGCTTGATGCGTTGCGTGTACGGCCTGCTGTTCCCTTCCTGCACGCGTTTTCAGTTCGCGCGCCCATTCTGCCACCGACGCGCGGTACTCGCGCTCAAGCACAAAAAAATTTTCTTGTTTCACTTCGGGGAGCGTATGCGCAACCGTAATAAATCCGAGTAAAGTTTCTATCTTGGATTCCAGCCCCGCGCTGCCATGCGTAACCCCATGCGATTCGGCAATGCATCCTGCCAGCACATCATTGGCATGCTTGCGCAACGTGGTTCGCAAGGGTTCTCCTGCGGGAAGCAATCCCGTCACCCGGTAGAGCGCCGCCGTCACCCGCAGAAAACGCACGGTCCAGTCCCCTATGTTGCTTTCGTACATGCCCTGCACCATACCCGAAAAACTACCCGTGGTCAACGCCGTCGCCATGCACGGGTTTTATGGCAAAAAATATGCCACACAATAGGTTGCGCGGCACGGGAAAAATCCGTATAGTACCGATATGGATACCGTCTCGCACGGGCTGTGGGGATCATTCGTATTCGGCCGCAAACGGCGCAGGAGTTTTTTGCTCGCATTTTTTTTCGGCGTAGCACCCGATCTTTTTTCGTTTGGGCCATTTTTTGCCGGCTCGCTCTTCGGCCTGTTTATACGCCCGCCTTTTTCGGCGAATCCGCCGCCGGAGAGCGCAATCCCCTCTTTTGTCCATCTGCTCTACCGCCCGACGCATAGTCTCATTATTTTTGCCGCGATTTTTCTCATCATCTATCTCGTCAGGGGAAAACCCTTATGGGAGATGTCGGCGTGGGTATTGCATATTGTATACGACATTCCCCTGCACACCGAACACTTTTTCCCAACGCCGTTTCTCTGGCCGATCTCGTCCTACACCGTGGACGGATGGAACTGGGGCAACCCGTGGATTTTTTTCCCAAATATCACTCTCCTTGCTCTGCTGTATGCCGGACTCTTAGTACGACGCAGACGCCATGTCACACGAGATATTTGACGCGAAGAAAAAGCGAGCGCGGAAAATTTTCTCCGCGCTCAAGAAAACGTATCCGCATGCGCGGATAGCACTGCGCTATGCGAACCCGTGGGAACTTTTGGTTGCCGTCATCCTCTCCGCGCAATGCACGGACAAAAAGGTGAACGAGGTAACGCCCGCACTTTTCAAGAAATATCCAGCGCTTGATGACTATGTGACGGCAAACCCGCGCGAATTTGAAATGCTGATTCGGCAGACCGGTTTTTATCACGCCAAGGCAAAAGCCATTCTCGCGTCGGCAAAAATCGTAAAGGGAACGTTCGGCGGAAGAGTGCCGAAAACCATGGAGAAAATTTTAACACTCCGCGGCGTTGCGCGAAAAAGCGCGAATGTTGTTCTCGGCAATGCGTACGGCGTGGTGGACGGCATCGCTGTGGACACGCATGTGCGACGGCTGTCCCAGCGCATGGGATGTACCACGCATCATGATCCGGTAAAAATAGAGAGGGATCTTATGGCGCTTCTCCCAAAAAAAGATTGGTTTGCATCGACATATCTTTTGATTGATCACGGCCGCGCGATATGCACAGCCAAAGATCCGCGATGTGATCTGTGTCCCTTGAAAGACATCTGCCCGTCCGCATTCGCCTTCCCACGATTCACACGTCACGTATCACGAGACACGAAGAAAAAATATGGAAAGTAAGTGTCTTCTTGGTCTGCTTATCACGAACAGTGGATCTCACCTGATGCGCATGCAGGAGCGATGGCATCCGCTGAAGAAGGAGGAATACTATGGAAAACTATCGAGAGTATCAGTCATGAATCGTGATACGTGACTCGTGTCTCGCATTTCTAGGGTGTGGATAACAGCACTTGCCTACCTGCTGAAAATGACGGACACTATAGGTATTGGACAGGAATACGGTGGAAAACATCTGATACCTCGGGCAAAAAAGCCCACGCCTACGCGATAAAATACAGTTCAGAAAGCCACGGTCTTGCTCTCCATATTCTGTTCTTTTTCACAATTTTTTTCTCTCTTGCGCGCAGTGCGCGCGATCTATCATCTGGCCGTAGCCAGGAAAGCGGATTCTATCAAAGTCCACTTCCCCGGCTACGGCCAATCTTGTTTGCCTGCTGCCCGCTTTACATGCACTATGCAGATTAGTAGTATGTCCTCGCGTGCCAAGCGCTTTTTCGGTAAACGCTTGCCGCCGAACGAAGCCCCCACGGGCTTCGTTTTTATTTTGCCACTTGGTTCATCTAATACGCTCGAGCGTATTAGATGAACCTATTAAAACTTTCTCTGATCTTAAAAAGAAACGCCTCACGGCGTTTCTTTTTAAGATTCTTTGTCGAGTATTAGCTCTTTGCGGCGATCGCCGTGGCGCGGTGTCTAGCGGGCATCCTGCGAAGCGTCTTTGCAAACGCCGCTTTTCCGTCGGCGACATCCGCGAGCACGGCATCCCCATCAACGATATGACCTCCGATAATCTCCTGCGCCAGCGGATCCAGAATCAATGTCTGTATCGCGCGCTTGAGCGGACGCGCGCCATACTGCGGATCATACCCTTTTTCCGCGACCATTTTTTTCAGGTCGTCGGAAAATGAAATCGCGATACCGCGCCCGGCCATGCGTCTCTCCACGCGCACCAGCTGCAGTTCCACGATGGCTCCGATGACTATTGGCGAGAGCGGCGAAAAAATTACGATCTCGTCCAGGCGATTGAGAAATTCCGGACGGAAATAACGCTCGAGCGACTTCCTGATTTTTTCCTTCATGTCCTGCTCTTTGCGATCACGCGTGTCTTCGTCAGCGCTTGCGAATCCTATCTTGCTCATCTCGCGTGAATATTCGCTTCCGATGTTGGATGTCATGATGATGATCGTATTTTTGAAATTCACCACACGGCCCTTGGCATCGGTGAGGCGTCCGTTGTCCAAAATCTGCAAGAGCACGTTGAATACTTCAGGATGCGCTTTTTCGATTTCGTCGAAGAGCACCACGGCGTACGGCCGGTGGCGGATGATTTCTGTCAGCTGTCCGCCTTCTTCATAGCCAACATATCCAGGCGGCGAGCCGATGAACTTCGACACGGTGTGCCGTTCCATATATTCGGACATGTCCACGCGCACGAGCGCTTTCTCGTCGTTGAACAGCATTTCCGCAAGCGCTTTAGCAAGTTCCGTTTTTCCGACGCCCGTGGGCCCGAGGAAAATAAACGACCCGATCGGGCGATTCTCTTCCCCAATGCCCGCTCTGCTGCGCCGCACGGCATTGGCGATTTTTTCAATCGCCTCTTCCTGGCCGATCACGCGGCGCTTGAGTTCGTCCTCAATCTTGAGCAGACGCGACGCCTCTGTCTCGAGGATCTTGGTCACCAGAATGCCCGTCCAGCGCGCCACGACCGCCGCGATATCCTCATCCGTTACCTCGCCCCGCGGAAGTCGCCGCGAGTTCTGCAAATCCTTCAAGGCGCTTTCCGCCTCATGCAGGCGTTTTTCGCTTTCCGGTATTTTGCCGTAGCGCAGTTCCGCCACTTTCCCGAATTCACCCGCGCGTTCGGCGATATCCGCTTCCTGGCGCGCAGTATCCAGCTCCTGCTTGAGCGCGCGTATTGACGTGATCGCCTCTTTTTCCGTTTTCCACGCCGTTTCCATCGCGGCCGTGTTCTGCTGGAAGTCCGCGATGTCCTTCTCGATCTTTTTCAAACGGTCTTTTGCTTTCTTGTCCGTAGCGTTTTTTAGGGCTTCGCGCTCGATTTCCAGAGACATGACCGCGCGGCGCGTCTCGTCGAGCTCCTTGGGCAGTGAATCCATTTCCAAACGCAGGGAAGACGCGGCCTCATCCATGAGGTCCACGGCCTTGTCCGGAAGAAAACGATCGGTAATATAGCGGCTGGAAAGGTGCGCGGCAGAGACCAGAGCGCCATCAGTAATCTTGATGCCGTGATGGGCTTCGTATTTCGGCTTGAGTCCGCGCAGAATCGCGATGGTATCATCCACCGTCGGCTCGTCCACGATCACGGGCTGAAAGCGGCGCGCAAGCGCCGGATCCCGCTCAATGTAGCGCTGGTATTCGCGCAGGGTCGTGGCGCCAATCGCGTGAAGCTCGCCGCGCGCAAGCGCGGGTTTAAGCATATTTGACGCATCAATCGCGCCCTCTGCCGCACCCGCGCCCACAAGCGTATGCAATTCATCAATGAAGACGATATATTTTCCTTCACCTCGTTCGATCTCGCGCAGGATCGCCTTGAGACGATCTTCAAATTCACCGCGGTATTTGGTGCCCGCGACAATCGCCGCCAGATCTACGGAAATCAGTTCCTTGTCCTTGAGCGTCTCCGGCACGTCGCCCGAGACAATACGCTGGGCAAGGCCCTCCACGATCGCGGTCTTTCCCACGCCCGCCTCTCCGATGAGCACGGGGTTGTTTTTCGTCCGGCGCGATATCACTTCCATCACGCGGCGTATCTCAATACTTCGCCCCACGACTGGATCGAGCTTTTCTTGCTTGGCCAAGCGCGTCAGATTCTTGGCATATTTCTCAATGACGTTGTATTTGGTCTCCGGCTCCGGATCCGTAATGCGCTGGCCGCCGCGCAATTCCGACAGCGCTTTCTGCACGCTGTCTTTGCTTAATCCGTGTCTCCCGAGCAGTTCTTTGGCGCGCGAGGGTATTTCCAAAAGCGCCAGGAACAGGTGTTCGGTTGAAATAAATTCGTCTTTGAGCTGTGCGGCTTCCCGATGCGCCTGCTCAATCACCTTTGCTAAATCCTGCGTCAGATACACCTGTCCGAGCGGGGTCGCGATCATGGCGCCGCGCGGCATGGCATCCAGCGTCTCCAGCAGGCGGTCGGCAAACGCGGAAATATCTATCTCTAGTTTTTCGAGAATCGCGTCCACCGTTCCCTCTTCCTGCAGAACAAGAGACGTGGTTAGATGCAGAACATCAATCTGTTGATGCGACCGCTCGAGCGCCAAGTCATGCGCTTTCTTGAGCACTTCCTGGGCTTTGATCGTGAATTGATTGTACGGAGGCACAGCCCCTGGTCCGATTGGCATAAAGTACCCCTATTATATCAGGTTTTTTGAAAAGTCAATAGATGCGATACCTATAACACGGTCTGCCATCCTTTCCTACAATAAAACGATTGCCGACACAAAAATGTTTGTAAAATTTTTCAGGCGCGGATCCCGGAGAACCCGCGCCTGTACTGCTGTCCTAAACTTTTGCGGTTAGGATGTCCGCTCCTCCTTCCATTACTCCGAAGGCCTCTAGCATGATCCTGCGGAGGGTCGGATCATACTTGCCACTCTTCTGGTTCGCGGTCCGTCTCATGCATAAACGTGAGAGCAGACCCGATTACATCAGCGTAATCCGCGGCCTTCCTCGGCCCGTACCCTGCAGCCGCGAACTTTGCCAGTAGATCGTTAATCGGCATAGACCAACTCCTTACCCATTGCCGCATCTTGCGGACTTGGGCAAAAGAGGGTACTGCGGTGGCATGCCAATCCGCGATATGCCCAATAAAAGATCGTGTCGCCACACGACACCATTCATATATTTTAGTCAAGAGATCAAAAAACGCCTTAAGTAAGGCGTTTTTTGATCCTCTCCCCGCCATCCCCTACTTCCTCTCCTCCAACTTTGCTTTTGCCTCAAACTCCCTGCCATCGCGGAATATTTTGAGCGTGATGTCGTCTCCTGCCTGATATTTCTGTAGAATCGTCGCGAGCGCGTGTTGGACGTCAATGCGCTCCCCATTGAGTTCCATGATGATATCGCCCTCTTTCAGGCCTGCTTTTTCAGCAGGACTCCCCTTCACGACAGCCAGGTCTTGCGTCGCACCCACGAGCAGTACGCCGTAATCACGTCCGAGTTTTTTCTCTTCTGCCAACTCCTTGGTTACGAGTTGATAGCGGACCCCCAGAAACGGATGGATGATCTTGCCAAACTTTTTCACACTCTCCAAATCGTGTTTCGCCTTGTTGATCGGGATGGCAAATGCGATATTTTCAGCGCCTTGGGCCATCGCGGTATTGATACCTATGACCTCTCCGCGCAAATTGAGCAAAGGGCCGCCGGAATTGCCCGGATTGATGGCCGCGTCCGATTGTATCAATTCTTGCAATTCTTCCGAGCCGACGCCGGGAGCGGACGCGACGACCGAACGCTGAAGTCCGGATACCACGCCCACGGATACGGTATTCCTGAACTCTCCCAGCGCATTGCCGATGGCAATTACGCTTTGCCCTATTTTTATACCGCCTGAATCGCCAAGCCGCGCTATGGGCAGATCAGAGCCCTCGATTTTCAAAATGGCAATATCCTGCAGAGGATCGCGCGCGAGCACGCGCACCGCCTTTTTTCTGCCGTCGTTGAGAAATACGGTAAACTCCGCTTCGGCGTCGGATACCACGTGCTTGTTGGTCACAATCAATCCGTCTGAAGACGCGATAAATCCCGTGCCCGAAGACACCTCCTGCTTCTCGGTTCCCTTTTGGCGGAACTGCGGTATCTGCACGCCGGAGCCGTTACCAAAGAACTGGCGATAAAAGGGATCATCCGCAAAAGGATCCACGTAGTATCGCTCGATCACCGGCACGTCTTTGGTCGCCACAATGCTCACCACCGCAGGCGACATTTCTTCCACCACTTTGACGACCAGTTCGTCCTGCCGCACTATCCGCTCCGTGGTTTCTTTTTCCGTAACCGTCTCCCTGATGCGCTCTAGAATGCCGGGCTTGTTGAATTGAATTGGACCGCCTGCGGCGTCTCCCGTGCCCAAAAGCGGACCCAGCAAACCGAGCGACAGCACCGTGCCTATGACGGACACTATGAGACTCAACAGCACCGTGAAGAGCACGATTTGTCGGGTTGTCGGCTGTTGTTCGTCTCTCATGGAAAATGATTCATATCGCCTCCACGTTCTCTACGCCTTCCACGCGCTCTTTGAGCAATGCCTCAACGCCTGCCTTGAGCGTCAATTGCGAAAGCGGACAATGCGTGCACGTGCCGAGCATGCGCACATACACCGTCCCCCCTTCAAATTTCACAAATTCAATGTCTCCCAAATGCTGGGCAATGTACGGGCGTATTTCCTGCAATGCGCTTTCTATGGCAGAACTCATACGAATACCTTTCCTATTATATATTGCTTAGGCACCGGGCCAAAATCATCGCTCGATGACGCCCACGACACGGTCCCTTCCATTATATACCCTGTGTCAAGAATTTCCCGCACGCGTTTTATATATATAGTGCCGGGCTCATGCGGATGACGAAATACCGCCCAATCGCTCGTTCGTGGAACAAAAAGCCCGGACGCGAGGTAACGCCTGCCGGGAACGAGCATGGGCCATCCGCTCTCCCCTTGCACACGGACGATGAATAGCGCTCTATTGAAGTGAGACTTCAATAATAGATCAGAATAGTTTTTCAGTGAGTGCCTTATACACTTCATACCGACCGCCCACCCCTTTTGCCTCATAAAATATTTTTGCGATATCATCCACCGCCACAATCAGCTCACGCGCGTGTTCCTCGCTCACATCCTGCTTATTTGTCGAGCAGAGTTTCGCGGCTTTCCAAAACATATCGTGGAGCTGGGGAAATTTCTCCAGATGCTCGGGCTTGAAAAAGTCCGTCCAGAGGATCAAGAGTTCCTTTTTGCACAACTCCGCGTGTTGTTCTTTCACCGCGATCCTGCGCATCATGCTGTTGGCAAATGACTTCATCACCGCATAGTCAAACTTCATCGGAAATCCAACAGGCGGATGCAATTCGCCAATCTGCAGTACCATCCGCAATATGGTCATTGCCGCAATTTTTGCCGACGCCGGCTCATAGATGCCGCAGGGGATATCGCAATGCGCTTGGGCGCCCACAGCCGGAAGTATCTTGGAAAAAGAGTGGATGAAATCCATAAAACAAGGTTAAGGATATATCTGCTTGCCTTCTTCATCATACACGATAATCGCCTGGGTGGGACAGGACTTGGCCGCGAGTAAAAGCATTTCGTCGTCAACGCCCTGGTCTTCCAGATCCGCGCGCGCGGTCGCATCCGAGGTCGGCGGCATTGCCTTGCGCCGCAAAACCGCTTTATTATCCGGATCCAGCTCAAACGTACTCGGCGCTACCGCAATGCACGAGGCCGCGCCGATGCAGAGATTGCGGTCTATCATGAGTTTTCCAATCTTGATTTTTTCCGTGTCCATATATTTATAGAAGCGTCGTAGCACTTTTCAATGCCTCGTACGGCAGGAGCAGGCATTTCAGGCGGCCGGGAGACGGGGCCTCGCCGTAGATCTGCAAAAGATCCTCTGCCGAAAATTTTCTTAGGTCATCCGATGTCTTGCCCTGCACAGCTTCGCATAGAATATCCGCAGATGCCGTCATGAGGGCACATCCCTGTCCGTCAAAGCGGGCTTCAGCCACCTGGCTTTTTTCGTCATTCAGCCGCAAAAACAATGCGATCTCGTCCCCGCAAAATGAGTTTATCTTTTCCGCCTGCGCATGGGGATTTTTTATAACCCCTTTATATCGCGGAAAACGATATCGCTCAATTATTTCCTGCCGATACAGCGTCATGAGACAGCGATACGGGTATGGCGCTAAGTTTTTTCTGCACGGTTTTCAGAACATCGGCAAACAGTTCTATATCGTCCATGTCATTGTACACCGAGAAGCTCGCGCGGCACGATGCGGGAATGCCAAGTTTTTTGTGGAGCGGGCGCGCGCAGTGATCGCCCACGCGAATCATGACCCCTGCTTCGTTGCACAATGACCCGATGTCATGCGGGTGCACGCCCGCAAGCGTGAACGCCAGCACACCGCTCCGGTCCTCCGCGTCCATGGGGCCAAGGAAAGAAATACCTGGAATATCGGCCAGGCGATGGCGCGCGGCCGTCAAAAGCATTTTTTCGTGATCGCGCACATTGTCCATGCCAAGGTCCATCAGGTATTTCACTGCCGCGCCAAACCCTATCGTGCCGGCGATATTGGGCGTGCCTGCCTCAAACTTCAGCGGCGGAGCACGATACGTCGCGCGCGTAGACATCACGTCATCAATCATGTGGCCGCCTACCATAAACACCGGCATTTTTTCCAAGAGTTCATATCTGCCCCACAAAATACCAATACCGGTGGGTCCCAACATCTTGTGCGATGAAAACGCGAAAAAGTCGGCGCCAAGATCCTGCACATTGATCGGCAAGTGCGGCGCTGACTGCGCGCCGTCCACTGCAACGATAACGCCCGCCTCATGCGCAATGGCCGCGATCTTTGCAATCGGATTGATGGTGCCGAGCACGTTGGACACATGCGTCAGCGAGATCAGTTTTATGTTTCGCTCTTTGAGAAATGTCCCAAACGTTGCCGCATCCCACACCAATGCGCCGGTTGCACTATCAATCGGAATAAAATGAAGCGTAATGCCTTTTCTACGCGCGAGCTCCTGCCACGGAATCAGATTGCCGTGGTGCTCCATTTCTGTCAGCAAAATCCCCTCTCCTGTTTTGATAAAATGCTCGGCGTATGTGCGCGCGAGCATATTGAACGATTCCGTGGTGTTGCGGGTAAAAATAATCTCGTCCGCGCGGGGCGCATGAATCAACTGCGCCACCATCGCACGCACGCCCTCGTATTCTTCGGTCGCGCGTTCGGCAAGCGAATATGCCGCTCGATGAACATTGGTGGAATACGCTTCGTAGTATTCCTTTACCGCGTCAATCACCACGCGGGGCTTGAGCGAGGTGGCCGCAGAATCCAAATAGCAAAAAAGCCCGGTGCCCGCATACCGCCCGTATATCGGAAAATCTTTCCGTATCGCTTTGCCAAAATCCATATTTCTATCTTAACCCCGCGCCCCCTCCTGTCAAACTTTATCGAAGTCGAACTTCAATATGGAACCTCTGTTTGAACTGTTTGAAGTTCCACTTCAAACAGAAGTTCCACTTCAAACAAAAAATGCCTCACCTGAAAGCGCTCCGCATCACATCGGAACGCACTCGGGTAAGGCGGGAGCGGCACACATACACGCTCACTAGTTAGTCAGCCGACGGAGCACACACCCTCTGCCTCTGCCTCGATGAGCGCGCTCATCGAGGCCTCGGCCATGCGACGCATACTCCCGACGGTATCAATACTGCGGACGTCGAGCGTAGCATACGCCGTGTAGACCGGGAACTCAGGGGAACGTTGCTCATCACTCCATATGATGAGTACAGCGTTCTTCCGGCCCACAAACGCCTCACTGAGCCGAAGCTCATACTTGAGGCCATATTGTGGGTGCGTCCCCGTCAAACCCATGCCCGCTCCGGTCAACTCCTGTAAAAATTCTACTAAATCCATAATCGCTCCTTTCTGTGGCGATTAGGGTTTACCTATCAACGAACCGTACAGGCGACAACTATCAATCAAAATAGTAAAAAATGCGTGAAGATTTATTTGCAACCTGAACGGTTCGCTGATGAGTTTTTGAAAGGAACTATGTACTAATTATACATCCCAGCAATGGTTTTGTCAATAGTTTGTTTACATTGAAAACGCTTTATCTAAGCCGTTTTTGGTATAGCGAGGAAGCCCTCTGTGGTGAGACGCTCCGCTTGCTCCCGTGGGAGGCCCCGAGATTGGAGGTAGAAGAGCTGATCCTGGTCTATTTTGCCCACCGATGCCGCGTGGCCGAGGGACGCCACATCTTTGGTGAGCACTTCCAGGCGCGGAATGGGCTTTGCCCTGGCTGATGGAGAAAGGAGCAACGCTTTGTACGCCAAAAATCCCCGCGCTTCTGCTGCGCTCTCCTCCACGCGAATCAAACCGTCAAATAAAGAAAAAGACGCGTCGGAAAGTGCGGAGCGAAAATCAATCATGGCGCTCGTGCGCGGGGCTTGCTGGATGATGCGTAATATTATTTCCTGCCGCTCCTTGCCCGTTCCCCGAAATCGTCCGATTACTTCCAACGACGCATCGGGTCCCATGAGCAGGATATCCAGCGTCAATTTCCGCGGCCCTTCAATAAAAACTATCGCGCTCCCCTGCTCTTGTATCTTGATCCTCTCTTCTTCGGCCCTTTTATCGAGCCGAATTGTTTTTTCTTCTCCTTGTGCAACAACCAGCATACTATCCCACGCTTCCGGTCATCTCCAGGCGAATCATGCGATTGAGTTCCAACGCGTAGTCAAGCGGCAATTCGCGCGAAATGGGGTCGAGAAAGCCGGACAGAATCAGATCAAATGCCTGCTCTTCGGTAAGGCCGCGAGAACGAAGATAAAAAAGCTGGGCATCGGTCACGCGGTTGACCGTTGCCTCGTGCATGATCGCCACGTCGTCTTCATATATCTCCATATACGGATAGGTGTCTGACTGGGAGCGCGGATCCAAAAGAAGCGCGTCGCACTGCACATGCGCTTTAGAGCCGTGCGCGCCTTTGGCTATTTTCAAAAGCCCGCGATAGCTGGAGCGCCCGCCGCCGAGAGAAACGGACTTGGAGATCACGCGCGAATTGGTATACGGCGCGCCGTGCACGACTTTTGCTCCCGTATCTTTCCATTGTCCTTCTGCCGCGACCGCGATATTGAGGTGCCGCGCCGATGCGCCGCGGCCATGCAGAATGGACATGGGATACAGCATGGTGCGCTTGGACCCGAGCGAGCCGCCAACCCATTCCACCTTGCCGTCTTCGGCAACCAGGGCGCGCTTGGTGTTGAGGTTGTAGACGTTTTTTGACCAGTTCTGAATCGTGGTGTAGCGCACTGACGCATTTTTTTTGACGAAAATTTCCACCACGGCCGAATGAAGAGAATCGGTCGAATACTTGGGCGCGGTGCACGACTCTATATAATGGACGCTCGCCCCCTCTTCCGCAATAATGAGCGTGTGCTCAAACTGGCCGGACTGCTGGGCATTCATGCGGAAGTACGCTTGGAGCGGCAAGGCGACTTTCACGCCCGCAGGCACATACACGAAACTTCCCCCTGACCACACTGCGCCGTGGAGTGCGGCAAACGCGTGATCCGCCGCAGGCACGCATCGGGTCATAAAATATTCTTGCACGAGGTCGGGATATTTTTTCAATGCCGTGTCCGTATCCGTGAAAATCACACCCAGATCTTCCCACTGTTTTTTCAGCTTGGCGTAAAATCCTTCGGATTCGTACTGACCTACAAGGCCTGCCAGAAACTTCTGCTCTGCCTGCGGAATACCGAGCTGGTTGTATACGTTCTTGATGTCTCCGGGCACCTCGTCCCAATTCTGATACTGGCGTTCCCCAGGGCGGATAAAAAAGGTGATATCATCAAAATTGAGTTCGGACAAATCCACGCCCCATGTCGGTATCCGCTTTTCCCGAAAAAATTTGTACGCGAGCAGGCGCTTTTGGCGCATCCAGTCCGGCTCGCTTTTTAGGTATGAGATCTCCTCAACGATTTTTTCAGAAATGCCTTTTTGGGTGCGATTGACCCACCGTTCCGGACTGGGCCGCTCCCAGATCGGATCCTGCGATATGTCGGTTGAGCCGAGAATTTTTACCATAGTTATGAAAGCAGATTCTCAAATCCCTCGCGCTCGACGTGCTCGACGATCTCTTTGCCGCCGCTATGTACGATGGTGCCCGCATGCATGATGTGCACGCGGTCGGGGCGCAGATACTCTGCCATGCGGCCATAATGCGTGATGAGGAGGAGCGCGGTCGCGGGCGTGACGAAACTTTTCAGGGCGCTTGCCGCGGCGCGCAACCCGTCCACATCGAGCCCGGAATCGAATTCGTCCAGAACCGCGAGCCGCGGCTTCATGATCGAAAGTTGTAACAATTCGCTTCGCTTTTTTTCCCCGCCGGAGAATCCTTCGTTGAGATTGCGATCAAGCAGGGCCGGCGCAAGACCCAATCCCCCGCCTGCGGCAATGAGTTCTGTACGGAAATCCGCTTCAGACGGCAGTGCCACGCCCCGCGCAGCAAGGACTGCGCGCAAAAATCCCTGGAATCCGACACCCGGGACTTCCACCGGATATTGAAAGCCAAGATAGAGGCCTTTTTTCGCGCGCTCCTCGGGGAGTGCTACCGTGATGTCCTCTCCGTGGAACATGATCCTGCCCCCCGCATGCGTCACGCTGGGATTGCCCATGAGAGCTGTGGCAAGCGTGGTCTTGCCCGAACCGTTGGGTCCCATTAAAAAATGAACCTCGCCCGGGGCAACCGCGAGCGAGACGTCCCACAGGATCTTTTTTCCTCCGATGTGCGCGGAAAAATTTTGTATCTCAAGCACATGCGGCATAGCGCGTATTGTATGCCTGCGCCGTGCCCAGGTCAAACCGTTCCGCTCCCGATGTTGCGAGAGGTTCAACCGCACGGCACCTGCGGGACACTGCCCCAAGTCCCCGATGTGCCGTGCCAAGCAACTTCACACAATATCGGTAGCGGGACTGTGGATAACGAACGGGCATAGAGGCGGGCGTGATGATATACTGCTAAGACCTACGAAAGGTCGGCATATTTCTTTGATATTCCAAATGGCCATGAACTCAAAAAATTTCTTAATGCTCGGCGGTATCGTCCTCCTCGTGGTGGGTCTCGCCGGCATGGTGGGCATCATCGGCCCGACGCCAGAGCAAAGCATCTTCGGGTCCCTGTGGTGGTTTGACGACGCGGAGAACTGGGCGCACCTCGTGCTCGGCATCGCCGGCCTCGCGGTGGCGCTCGCCGTACCAGCGCTCCAGGCGCCAGTAACGCTCTTGGTGGGCGTCTTGGCTCTGGTAGTCGGCGTGTGGGGATTCGGCATGCCGGAACTGCTCGGCGCGAATCTTGAGAATCCCTCGGACAACATCCTGCATCTGGCGGTCGGCGCATGGGCGCTGGCTTCGTGGAAGATGGGGCGAAAAAGCACGGGCGTGATGTAGTAGATGCTTCTGAAACGCGGATCCGCTCCGGCATACGCCGGAGCGGATTTATTTTCATGTGGATTGTGCTCACTGTTTCTTCCGCGCCATCTTCATCTGCTCACGGACGACATAAAAAAGGGGTGGAAGCGAGGAAACGATGACGATGCCGAGCACGACGGGAATGAGATAGCGGTCAATGCCCGGGATGATACTGCCCAGTACATACCCGAGGACGGTGAGGCCTACGGCCCACAAGAAAGCACCGATGACATTATAGAAAAGAAACGTGCGATACGGCATGTCCCCCACACCCGCAAAGATCGGCGCGAATGTGCGCACTACCGGCAGGAAGCGCGCGAGCACGAGCGTCTTGCCGCCGTGGCGATCGTAAAACGCTTGCGTGCGCGCAACATACTCTTTGCGGAAAAAAAGCGAATCTTTTTTGGTGAAGATGCGAGGGCCAACTTTGCGGCCGAATGCGTAGCCGAAGGAATCGCCAAGAACCGCCGCCGCAAAGCACCCACCTGCCAGCAAGACGATATTGCCGTATCCCTGGGACGCGAGAAAGCCAGCGGTAAACAATAGAGAATCGCCGGGGAGAAAGAACCCGACAAAGAGACCCGACTCCGCAAAGACAATTACGAAAAGCCCCGTATAACCGACAGCGTGGATGAGCGTCGCCGCTTCAAACATGGGTGTACATAAGCGCCATTCTTTTTTCCTTGAGCACGGATATGCTCTTAGAGTATACGCCGCACATCCGTACATATCAATTGCGGCGATTGTCTTTCACGGAGACGATCCTGCCGTCGTCAAGGATGAGCGTGCGCTCTGCCTCTGCCGCATATTGCTCCTCGTGCGTTACCATAATGATGGTCTGCCCCTCCCGATGCAGGTCCTTGCTTGTGTAGTTCAAGCAGTTTATTGTTTTCCTTTTTTCCCGTTTTGTCAATGAGCGGCTACTGGAGAAGCCAAAAGAGGCAGATCGCGGCGAGAAATACAGCAAACTCGGCTACCGCATACGGATGCCATGTGGAATAAATATTGCGTATCCAATCGGGGTCGCCATAACGCGCATCAAGCGCGTCAATCTCGTCATGCTTCCATATATAGAGCCATTGGCGCGGCAGGTATTCCGCGCGCCAGCGCGGCTTGTAGATATAGAAAAAGGAATAGTGATCTTTGGTGAAAGGAAACAGCCACTGCACGCCCCAACCAATACCGACACTGTCATGTATAAAGTGCCCCAGCGACGCGAGCGCAAAGAGCAATGCCCAAGCCCCACCGAACCATGAAAATATAAACGCGCCGATCGGCACAAAAAGCAAGGGATAATGCAGACCCTCCCGATGGTGCAGGGCGTTCCTGCGCCGAATCGCCAGAAACACGAAATCAAGATCGGGAAGCAGGGCGAAACACGCGCCCACAGCCGCAAACGCGAGGGTGAGCGGCACATCCCACAGCGCACTCACCGCCATTGCCGCAAAAATACCAAGACCGATGTCGAGAAACATGATTTATTTCTTTTTTCTTTTTCGCCATTCCTCTATCTTCCGGTGATCACCGGAGAGGAGGACTGGCGGCACGCGGTATTTCTTCTTCTTCCATACCAGCACTTCGGGACGCGTGTACACGGGCACGCCAACGCCAAGACGCCGCTCTTCCAACGATTCGTGTTTCCCGAGTACCCCGGGCACATGGCGACTGACCGCGTCAATCACGACCAGTGCGGGCAATTCCCCGCCCGTCAGCACATACGGCCCCACAGAAATTTCTTTCATCTTGTATATTTTCTTGATGCGCTCGTCCACGCCTTCGTATCTTCCAGCGATCATGATCATACGATCACATTTCTTCGCCCACGCCGCCGCCATTTTGGCGTTGAATTGCTTTCCTCCGGCAGAGAACAGAATAATTTTCGTTTCCTTTAAACTTTTAAACTTTTTACTTTTTAACGCCGATGCGATTATTGCGACAATCGCATCGGCCCGTATGACCATACCAGGACCTCCGCCGTACGCGCGCCCGTCCACGCGCCGATGCGCATCTTTGGTGTAATCGCGCGGATTGTGCATGAAAAAAGAAAGGAGCTGTTTCTCTTGCGCGCGCTTCAAAATTGACTCGCCGAGATAGGCGGCGCAGATTTCGGGAAATAAGGTTATCACGTCAAAACGCATAGAGGGCGTATGCTAAATCAAAAACCGCCGCGATTGCAATCAAGGCGGTTTTTGAGAAGTTTCTATTTCAGCTTAGATCTTGAGATCGTCCACGACATCGTCTACATCGCGCATCCGTGGCTCTCCCCCTATTCCTATGGGGCGATCCTCGCGCGGGGCGCGGGGACCCCGACCGCCTTCCGGCTCTTCAATCTTGAGATTCACGCGGGCATTATTTTTGATACCCACAACTCTCAAGAGCGAGCGGATGGCTTTAGCCGTCTGTCCGTTACGGCCGATGATCTTTCCCATGTCATTGGGGTCGACCGTCAGCGTGAGCAGAACGCCCATTTCGTCAACCTTGCGATCGGTTTTTACCGCATCGGGGTTGTCTACAAGCGCGCGCACCATGAAGTCGAGGAACTCCTGATCATGTGGCATCTTTTCCATCATACGGCAAATCACTCATCGCATATCATCCCCTTCGTTTCTTCATTGTAAACGATGCGGTAATAGCAATGGCGTTTTGCGATTTCGGCTTTTCGACCTTTCTGTCTCGCGGTTTATCAATATCTGCTTCTAGAGATACTCCTTTTTCGGATAAAAGTCAAGTGACGGCGGACGCGGCGGGCTTTGCCTTGACCACATGCACTTTCTTGCCATGGATGACACCCTTGGCGATGAGCAAATTATGCACCGTCGCGGATGCCTTGGCGCCCTTGGACAGCCAGTACACAATGCGCTCCTGTTTGAGCGTGGTGGATTTCGTCTTGGGATGATGGGAGCCCAAAATCTCGAGCTCTCCGGACTTTGGCTTGCTCCTCTGTTCGGCCAGAACAATCCGAAAAGCCGGATCATTGCGCCGCCCCGTCCTCTGAAACCTGATAGTCAACATGATAAAAACATAGTACAGCCAGGCAAAAAAGTCAACGCCCGCCTAGTGGTTGGTGTACTCCTCGGCTTCTTCCAATTTCAGGGACAGTAGGCGCGAGACGCCGTCATCGCCCATGGTGACACCGTAGAGCACGCCCGCGGATTTCATGGTCTCTCGATTGTGGGTGACCACGATGAGCTGAGTTTTTTTAGCGAGTTCTTTCATGATCGCGCCGTACCGCTGGGAATTGGCTTCGTCGAGCGCCGCGTCCGTCTCGTCCAAAATGAGGAACGGCGGGGGATTCACGGCGGTGATCGCAAAAAGGAGCGCGATTGCCGACAGCGCCCTCTCGCCGCCGGAGAGCATGGCAAGCGCGTGGATTCTTTTCCGCGGCAAATCCACTTCTATCTCAATCCCCTCTTCTCTTTCCGCTTCTTCCTCCTGCCCATCTTCCTCCGCGATGCGCGGCGCAATATGCGAGAGGCGCAACGTTCCCGAGCCGCCGCCAAACACGATGCGAAAATACTCGCGAAAAGCGTCCTTGATGTTCGCAAATCCGTCTTTGAAGTCCTGGGCAATACGCGTATCCAATTCTTTGATCACGTCGCCAAGCGACACGGCGGCAGACGCTACGTCTTCGCGCTCGCGCAGAAGAAACGCATGGCGCGCTTCGGTCTCTTCGCATTCTTTTAAGACACCTGCGTCAATACCGCCCGCCTCTTCCAGCTTCACGCGGTTGCGCTCTATTTTGCGATACAGTTCCTCCTGCCCCACGCCATGCAGTTGCTCAAAGAGCGCGGTATCTTCGGGCCGATCCTCGCGTATCCCTCCGTCAACCATATATTTCAACCTTCGTGTGCGTTCTTGTATCTTTTCTTCATCAAATTTCAGCCGCTCGAGCGCAAGTGCCGCCTCGCGCTCCTCGTCCCGCCGGTCGCGCAGATTCTTTTCCAATGCGCGCAGACATTCGTGCCCTTTGCGCATGCTTTCGGCGATGCGGCGGCGCACTTCTTCATCGGTAGAAATCGTCTGTATCACCTGCTCCAGTTCTACACCGAGTACACGAAGTGTCTGTTCCAGTTCCTCTGCCTGCGCATGTTTTCCCTGTGCAGAGGATGCGGCAGGAACATGCGTCCGCCGCGAGCCGAGCAGGATGTCCAGCGCCTCCTCCACCTTTTCCATGAGCGGAAAAAAGCGCGAGCGAATAATCTCTATATCTTCCTGCTCGCGTACCAAAGCGCGCATCCGTGCAAGCAATCCGCGCAGTGTCTCATCGCCGCCCGATAGCGCAGGGGCTGGTGCGGGTAGTGCGCGCGGCATAACATCAGGCATCTGCCGCACGGCTTCTATCTTTCCCTCCAGCCGCCCGATCTCGCGTTCCAGTTCCTGACGGCGCTGGACTTTCGTTGCCATGCGCTGATCGCGTTCGCGCGCCGCGTCAGGCACGGCCATCGTGCTTTCCGCCTGCTTCATGTCCCTTACCATGCGCTCAATCTCTTTTCTTGCGATTGCTTGTTTTTCAACAAGAGGATCGCGGCGTCCTGCGAGCGCCGCGCTCTCGGCTGTGATCTCCCGCTCTTCGCGCGTGACGTATACGCACTCCATGTCTCCAAGCTCGCGGCGCGTGTGCTCCCGTACGTGCGCGCGCTTGGCCTGCATGCGCAGAAACTTTAGATGCGGCGTAAGCTCTCGCACTAAGGCGTCCGCCTGTTCCAGATTACGCTGGGTCGCTTCAAGTTTGCGCTCTGCCTCGTTCTTTTTCAATTGCCATACGCGCAGGCCGAGCGCTTCTTCCAGCATTTCTCGCCGCTGACGGGGCGTGGCGAGGAGCAGGCGATCCACTTCGCCCTGGCCGATGATATTGTGTTTCTGCTCGCCCAAGCCCATGCGCGCGATGAGTTCTACCACGTCCTTGAGACGCACCACGGAATCATTGATAAAATATTCGTTGGTGCCGTCACGGAAGATCTTGCGCGTCAGCGTGACCTCCGGAAAATCAATCGCTATTTTCCCGTCGGCGTTATCGAACGTGAGCGACACCGCGGCCTTGCCCATGCGCGGGACTCCACCTTCGGCAACGGAGGTAGAGGCAGAACCGTTCCAGACCAGATCTTCGCCTTTTTTGCCGCGCAGTATTTTCATGGACTGCTCCCCCAGCACCCACCGGATCGCCTCGGTGATATTGGACTTGCCCGACCCATTGGGGCCGACAATGGCGGTCACGCGCGAAGGAAAAGACAAAACCGTCGTTTTGGCAAACGACTTAAATCCCGCGATTTCAAGCTTCGTGAGAGACATTAGTTATGCGTTCTCGTAGAGATGCATCCTTTGCAATACTTCCACAGGATAAACCCGAGAATAATAAGACCGATAAGAAGACTTATGATTGTTCCGATCCGATGGATATAAAAAGAGATATGAGCGGAACGTACATTTGCCGCGTGTTGCAATTCCCAAAGCTGTATTGACTGTTGGCACATTTCACTTTGAGCGCCGTACTGTTCGCAGATCGATTGTAGTGCGTCAAGACGATATGCGAGATCGCGTTGTATTTGATTCACAAAATTTTCAGTAGGAGGATCCGTCACCCCCATCCTTTTGCCGCGAGTGCGGCTTTGGCCGCTTCTTCCTGCGCCGTTTGCTTGCTCGGGCCCTCGCCTTCGGCCACGAGTTCATCACCGAGGAAAACGCCGATAACAAAATGCCGGTCATGATCCGGACCCCATTCGCGTTGTACCTCATAGGTAGGCGTTACGCCTTCCCGTTCCTGTGCTTCTTCCTGGAATAATGATTTGGGGTCTTTGTAGAGGCGGTGTTCCACGATGCCATCAAGATGCGGCAGGAGCACGGCGAGGATAAAATCGCGCACCGGCGTATATCCTTGATCCAGATACATGGCGCCGACCAGCGCTTCAAACGCGTTGGCGAGAATAAACTGGCGCGCTCGGCCCGTGTCTTTTGCCTCTCCTCGCGACAAGAGCATGAAGTCGTTGATGCCTATGGCGAGCCCCACATCCGCGAGCATCTTGGCGTTGACGAGCGCCGCGCGGAAGCTGGTCAATTCTCCTTCGGGCTTGTTCGGAAAGCGCGCATACAGCGCTTCAGTGATGACCAATTCCAACACCGCGTCTCCCAGAAATTCCAGACGCTCGTTGTGACCCGTACGGAACGCTGGGTTCTCGTTGAGATACGAGCGATGAGTGAGCGCTTGCGTGAGCAGATCTTTGTTTTGAAACGCGAACGAAAGCCGTTTTTCGAGCTGAGAAGTGTCCTGCATTGCCGCGGGTTTATTCAGATTCTTTCTCTCCTTCTTCCTTTTTCTCCTCTTCTTTCTTGACAAGTTCCTCGCGCCGCGGATATTCCTTGCCCGGCTCGCCGATCTCGCGGTACACCGTGCCCAAGACGCCGTTGACAAACCTCCCCGATGACTCCCCGCCGAAGGATTTTGCCAATTCTATTGCCTCGTTGATCGCGACTTTCGGCGGCGCTTCCTCGTGGTTGCCAAACAGCAATTCATAGAGGCCGAGGCGCAGGACGCTCCGGTCGATGGCGGTGATCTGCTCAATCGGCCATTCGGGCGCGGCTTTGCCGATGATCTCATCAATCACGGACACATGCTCCATGGTTCCCTGCACCAGCCGATCAATAAAAGAGTATTCCTCTTCAAGACCAGGCCCGAATTCCTCGCGATTGCGCGCGACCGCGCGCGTCAGCACTTCGGGCTTTTTTCCGTAGAAATCCCACTCAAAGAGCGACTGCATAGCGATGGAACGAGCGAGATGGCGAGATGCCACATGTGAAAGTTCGTAGAATATAGCGTGTAGTTTGTAGAGGAATGATTACGTTCTCTACTCACTACCCGCCATTCACTACTTACTGTTTATGGTTAGCGAGTTCTTTCTCTTTTTGTTTTCGCTCTTTTCTATCTAATTTTGCCAGCACGTCAATCACTTTCCGTCCGGCATAATAGCCGCAGTTTTTACACATGATGTGGGGAATTGCCGCGGCCCCGCACTGGGAGCAGAGGGTAAATGCCAAGGGCTTGAGCGCGTGGTGCGAACGCACCCGATTGCGTTTCCCCTTGGTATGCTTCATTCGGACTACCATATATGGACCATAGCAAAAAGGCCTGATGTTGGCAACCTAGGAAGTCATCTCACGGAGAAGGATGCGCGATGGATGGGCGAGAAGCCATGTTGTTTCAGCAGGCGCCTATGCAAAACCGTGCCATATCCTTTGTGCAGATCAAAGCGGTACAGGGGAAATTTCTTGTGCGTACGTACCATGAGCCGGTCGCGCGTAACTTTGGCGATGATGGACGCCGCAGAAACGGCAGGGATTTTTTCATCCCCTTTTATGATCGCCTTGTAGCGTACAGAAGAGGGCAGTGTTAGTCCGGCATCCACGAGCACAGATTCCAGACTAAGTCTGGAATCTCGTTCCAGACTTAGTCTGGAATAAACACGGCGGGCGCCAAGATTTCCTGCCGCAGATATATTTATCCGATCAATCACCATGGGCGACACCCGCGCGACCGCCCATTCAATTGCGGGATGATGCGTCAGCACGCGATACCATGCTTCGCGCTGTGCAGGACTCAATTTTTTAGAATCGCGAATGCCGAAAAGCACGCGGCGCGCATGTCCTGGCTTTATTTTCACGCCTGCGACCACGACGGGTCCTGCCAGCGGCCCGCGCCCCGCCTCATCAATACCGATGATAAAGGTTTCTCTGTTGCCCTGCATGGTTTGTATAGTACAATGGGCTACGATGAAATTCACGCATTTGCATGTCCATTCGCATTACAGCTTGCTCGACGGGCTGGCAAAAATCGACGGGCTGGTAGCGCGCGCGGCAGAGCTTGGTATGCGGGCGCTGGCGCTCACCGATCATGGCAATCTCTACGGCGCCATAGAGTTTTACCAAAAAGCAAAAAAAGCCGGCATCAAACCCATCATCGGGGTGGAGGCGTACATCGCGTACGAAAAAATGACTGATCGGCGCCCACAGATCGACGACAAGCGGTATCACCTCACTATTCTCGCGGAAAATACCGAAGGATATCACAACCTCATTAAAGCGGTCACCGCATCCCACCTCCACGGCTTCTATTATAAGCCGCGCATGGACAAAGATCTTTTGCGCCGGCACGCCAAAGGACTCATCGCGCTCTCCGGATGCTTTAACGGCGAAATCCCCCGCGCGATTCAAAACAAAAAGATGGACGTGGCAGAGCGGCTCGTCCGCGAGTACCAGGATATTTTCGGCCGCGACAATTTCTATCTGGAAATCATGCCGCACACGGCATTTGCGGACCAGAAGCCGACCAACGAGGCGCTCGCCGTACTGGCGGGGAAAACCGGCGCCAAACTCGTCGCCACCAACGACATACATTATATACACGCCGAAGACGCCGAAGCGCAAGACATTCTCGTGTCCATCCAAACCGGATCGCGCATGGATGATGAAAATCGCCTCACGATGAAAAAAGCGAATCTTTCCCTGCGATCGGCCGATGATATGGCGGCGCTTTTTGCCGATCATCCGTTAGCGATTGCCGCCACGGAGGAAATCGCATCGCGCGTGGATATCCGCCCGGAACTTGGCACATGGATCCTTCCCACGCCGCGTCTCGAAAAAGAAACGGATCACGGGAAAGAGTTGCGACGTCTTACCTACGAGGGCATCGCACAGCGCGGGCTGGAGGAGACCCCCGAGGTTACCCGACGTATTGAATACGAGCTCGACATCATCGCCAAGCGCGGATTTCTTGCTTACTACCTAGTGGTCGCGGATTTTCTGCGTTTTGCGCATGAACAGAAAATCTTTACTACGGTACGGGGGTCCGGCGGAGGATCGCTGGTTGCATACCTCACCGGCATCACGCCGGTAAATCCCCTCGAATACAAGCTTCCGTTTGAGCGGTTTCTCAATCTTGAGCGGCCGGCGCCGCCGGATTTCGACATGGATTTCGCGGACAACCGACGAGACGAAATGCTCGAATATGCAAAACACACATACGGAGAAGATCGTGTCGCCCAGATCGGTACGTTCGGCACCATGGCGGCGCGCGCGGCGGTGCGCGATGTCGCGCGCGCGCTGGGATATCCCTACGGCATGGGCGACCGGATTGCCAAGCTCATTCCCATCGGCGCGCAGGGATTTCCCATGACCCTTGACCGGGCGCTCAAGGAAACGCCGGAGCTGAAACACATCTATGACACAGATCCTGATGTCAAGCGTATTATTGATCGCTCGAAAAAACTTGAAGGGTGCGTGCGGCACGCATCGGTCCATGCCGCAGGAGTCGTAATTTCTCCGTCCCCGCTTGTGGAATACATACCGCTTCAGTTGGACCCCAAAGGAGGAAAAATTATCACACAATACGAAATGACATCCATCGATCCCTCGTATTCGCCGGATCCTGCATTTGCTGTGGGATTGCCGAAAATAGATTTCTTGGGCATACGCAACCTTTCTATTCTGGAAGATGCCATCCGTTTGGTAAAACTCCATCAGAACATCGACGTAGACATAGAAAAAATTCCCCTTGACGACACAAAGACATTCACTCTTCTTGCCAACGGCGAAACCATGGGGCTGTTCCAGCTGGGAGGATCAGGCATGACAAAATATCTCAAAGACCTTAAGCCGACGACGATTCACGATATCAACGCAATGGTGGCGCTCTACCGCCCCGGCCCCCTCGAATCCATTCCTACCTATATTCAGCGCAAGCACAGCCCGCACCTCGTTTCTTATCTTGACCCGCGCATGAAAGATATTCTCGGCCAATCGTACGGCGTCATCGTCTATCAGGACGACGTCATGCTCATCGCAATCAATCTTGCGGGCTATTCATGGCTTGAAGCGGATAAGTTGCGCAAGGCCATGGGGAAAAAGATACCGGCGGAAATGGCCGCGCAAAAAGAAAAACTCGCGGAGGGACTGCGTAAAAACGGGATGCCCCAGCACAAAATAGAGACCCTATGGAAATTGATCGAGCCGTTTGCGGCATATGGATTCAACAAGTCGCACGCCGCCTGCTATGGCCGCGTCGCGTACCAAACCGCCTACATGAAGGCCAACTTTCCTGGAGAATATATGACCGCGGTGCTCACCGCGGAATCCGGCGATATGGAGACAATCGCCGAGATCATCACCGAATGCATGCGCATGGGCATCCCGGTGCTTGCGCCCGATGTAAACGAGAGTCATGCAAGATTCACCCTTATTAAAAAATCGGGTACTGCCGAAAGCGACACTATACGCTTCGGTCTTGAAACTATAAAAAACGTAGGCACGAACATCGTCGAAGCGCTCATAGCCGAACGGGAAGCACAAGGGAAATTTATCTCGCTCGCCGATTTTTGCGAGCGCGTGCGGCACAAGGACTTCAATAAAAAGTCGTTGGAGTCCTTGATGAAATGCGGAGCCCTCGACGGCCTCGGCGAGCGCGGCGCATTGCTCGCCAATCTTGATCTTCTGCTCGACTACAACCGCGAATCGCAGAAAACCGCCCAGCAAGGACAGACGTCTCTTTTTTCTGCTTCCCCCGCCACGCACGCATCATCGCTCTATCTCAAGCCCGCCGAGCCGGCGGCCAAACGCGACCGCCTGCAATGGGAGAAAGAGCTCCTCGGCCTGTACCTCACCGAGCACCCGATGCTGGAATACCTCAAGCGTCTGGGACGGCGAAAGCTGGTGCCCTTCAAAGAGATCACCCCTGCCTTGCGCAATCAGGAGGTACTGGTTGCGGGACTCATCTCCGGCATCCAAAAGATCACGACCAAAACCGGCGAGCCCATGCTGTTTGTAAAGATGGAGGACGCGACGAGCAGGACCGAAGTGCTGGTATTTCCCAAACTTCTCGCGGCCAACCCTGCGCTCTGGCAGGAGGAAAAAGTGCTCGTCGTGCGCGGCCGCGTGTCCGACAAAGACGGCATCGCCAAAATCATCTGCGAAGAAGCAACTGAAGTCGTGTAAAAAGAAATGCAGGCACGGATGTGCCTGCTTGGTTGAACCGCGACGAAGACAGTGGTAGATTTACCATATCCGTGCGCAGCACGCGAATATCATGTTCTCGGCTCTGCGCGAATCGAGTCATCCGGTGACAAAATACGCTAATATGCAGAAAGGTCAAACCCTTCCGATTGATGCCATACGCCATTCGCTGGCGCATCTTTTGGCAATGGCGGTATTAAAAAAATTTCCGAAAGCGCAACTCGGCATCGGCCCCGTGATTGAGCACGGATTTTATTATGATTTCAAACTGCCTGCGCCGCTTTCACCCGATGACCTGCCGGAACTGGAGAAAATCATGCGCGATCTGATTGCGCAAAAATTGTCGTTCGCGGGCGAGATGACCAGCGATGACGAAGCGCGCGCGCTTTTCAAAGACCAGCCGTTTAAGCTTGACCTTACAAAAGAGTTCACCGAGGAAGGAAAAGATCTCACGGTCTATCGCACGGGTGACGCGTTCGTTGACTTGTGCAAAGGCGGACATGTGGATAATACCGAGGAGATTCCACCAGACGCGTTTGCGCTGACGCATGTGGCGGGTGCCTATTGGCGCGGGGATGAGAAGAACGAACAGCTTACGCGCGTCTATGGGCTGGCGTTCGGAACAAAGGAAGAACTTGAGGAGCATCTCGCGCGCCAGGAAGAGGCAAAAAAGCGCGACCACCGCATGCTGGGCAAAGAACTTGGTTTATTTGTTTTTTCCGAAGCCGTTGGCAAGGGACTTCCCTTGTGGACGGAAAAGGGCGCTGCTATCCGCCGCGTGCTGGAGCGTTTTATCGTGGACGAGGAAATTCGGCGCGGCTACACGCACGTGATCACGCCGGACATTGCGAATCTGGGCCTCTATAAAAAATCCGGGCATTACCCCTACTTCAAGGACAGCATGTATGGCGCAATCACCATAGACGATGAGCAGTACATGTTGCGGCCCATGACATGCCCGCACCATTTTGAATTGTATTTGAGCAAGCCAAGAAGCTATCGCGATCTTCCTATGCGCATTGCGGAAGTTGCCAAATCATACCGATATGAGCAGTCAGGAGAATTGACCGGCCTCATTCGCTTGCGCGCATTTTCCCTTGCCGACGCGCACATTGTCTGTACGGACAAAAATCAGGCCGCACAGGAAGTGACCGGCGCTTTGGACCTCATTGAGTACATGGCGGGTAGGTTCGGCCTGCACATGGGAGAGCACTACTGGTACCGCTTGTCCCTTGGTAACCGCCAGAACAGCGAAAAATATTTCAAAAATGACGCGGCATGGGACGAGGGCGAAGCAATGCTGAGACACGTGCTGACCGAACGCAAATCGCACTTTGTTGAAGCCCCGGGAGAAGCCGCGTTTTACGGACCGAAAATCGACGTGCAGATGCGTAACTTCATCGGCAAGGAAGATACGGCATTCACCGTGCAGTACGACTTCGTGATGCCGTCGCGCTTCAATCTGACGTATACCTCCTCTGATGGCACTGAAAAAACACCAGTCGTGGTACATCGTTCGTCTATCGGCGCGATCGAGCGCATCATTGCGTTCCTTATAGAACACTATGCAGGCGCATTTCCCGTGTGGCTCGCGCCTGTGCAAGCCACCGTCATTCCGGTGAGCGAGAAGTTCCAGCAGTATGGCCAATCAGTTTTTGAGAACCTGCGTGCGCAGGGCATCCGCGCCGAGCTTCTCGACGCCGATGACACGCTGGGCAAGCGCATACGGGAAGCGGAAAAACAGAAGATCCCCTATATTCTCGTCGTGGGCGAGCGCGAGCAAGCGGCAGGCACGATCGCCGTGCGCGAGCGCGGGGTTGGGGATAAAGGCGCCATGACATGCGAGCAGTTTATTGATATACTCCTAAAGGAAATGCCTCATTAAACAAAGTATGGACTTGCTCGAACAATACAAACAACAGCGCCCCGAAGCGTTCCAAGAGCAGAAGCCAGCGCCTGCGGATGCGTATGGCCGAGAATACGGCGCGATGATACGCATGGCCATGCGGCT
The DNA here is from genome assembly GCA_001820725.1 of Candidatus Sungbacteria bacterium RIFCSPLOWO2_01_FULL_54_21. Classification (GTDB taxonomy): domain Bacteria; phylum Patescibacteriota; class Minisyncoccia; order Sungbacterales; family HO2-52-23; genus WO2-54-10. The sequence continues at coordinate 41,665 of MHQR01000026.1, forward strand.
ATCGGGGGGGAGAATACGCACGGCAAAGCAAGCAGATATGGCGTTGATAGCGTTCGCCAGCATCGCTCTGGTTATCTCGCTTTTCTTCTTTTTCCGCGATAGCGGCCCGGCATTGCCTTCGGAGCGTGAACTTCTGCGTGACACGCCGACGAGCGGATCACGACCGGGCGCCCAATTGCCCCGATAATCCCGACCGCACCAATATGCAAAAACGACAGCAGGGTTTTACACTCATAGAACTCTTAGTGGTGATCTCTATCATCAGCTTGTTGAGTTCCGTTGTGCTTACCTCGGTCAACAGCGCGCGGGCAAAAGCCCGCGACGCGCGGCGCATTGCCGATTTCAAGGAAATCCAGAAAGCGCTGGAGCTGTACTACGACACCAACGGCCAATACCCTGTCGGGTCGCAGGGATATGGCGCGTGGAGCAGTCACGCGCCATCCTACGGCAACAATGACAATTATATTACAGGGTTGGTACCGACTTATATTCCCTCGCTCCCGCGTGATCCGCGATTCGACGAAGGGGGTAGTGGATATTTGTATTTGACATACGCGGGCGGTCAGGATTACGCGCTCCTTGCGCACTTGGTCATGGAAACTATCGTTGGCGGCGATCCGTCCGCCGCGGGCAATCCCGCGCATATCCAGGCGCTGGATCGCATATGCTGTGTCCAACCCACGATTGCCGTCTATTCCCCGGGCGGGAGAGCATGGTAGCGTCATACCATTTCGTGGTATCATCAAACGCACTATGGCGTTCACCGAGGATATAAAACTCGTCATCCTGTTTGGCTCCCGGGCGACCGAAAAGGCCGGCAGGCAATCCGATACCGATATCGCGGTGCTGGCGGATCATCCGCTCACCATTGCGGAAAAGGCGCGGATAGCCGAGGAGGCCGGCAGGGCGCTGGGTACTTCCGAAGATACCATTGATGTTGCGGACATTTGGCGCGCCCCGCCTCTGCTTCAGCAGGAAATCGCGCACAACGGAAAACTGCTCCACGGAGACGCTTTTGATTTTGTCCGTTTCCGGGTGCTCGCGTGGAAGCGATACCTTGACACCGCCAAATTCCGGCGCGCTCGGGAGCGGGCGCTCGCCAAACGATATGGGCAGTGAACTCATTTTCAAAAAACTTGAGCAGATCGCAGAAGTAGTGAGCGAGATGGAGCGCCTGCTTGCCGTTCCGCTTGGGACATTTGTGCGCGACTTGACGGCGGTGCGCGCCGCAGAGCGCAATTTCCAGCTCGCCGTGGATCTTGCATCCGACTGCAACGCGCAGATTTTGATTGAACGCGGAGGAAAGACCCCCGACACCTACCGCGAGTCGTTTGCCGCATTGGAAAGAGAAGGCATTCTTTCAGGCGATCTTGCGCGCCGACTTATGGAAAGCGCAAAAGTGAGGAACATCCTTGTCCATGAATACGATTTTGAGGAGGACTATGAGAAATTTTATCATGCGGCGCAGGCCAGCATCCCCGCATATCGCGAATATACAAAATCAATCTACGATTATATACGCAAGTAATCCCTGTGGATCTCCTTGAGCAATACAAACAACAGCGCCCCGACGCATTTCAAGAGCGGAAGCCAGCGCCTGCGGATGCGCATGGCCGAGAATACGGCGCGATGATACGCATGGCCATGCGACTATCGGGAGGCAGGATACGAGACGCGCGGCAGGCAAATTATACTCTGCTTGTCACCGCAGTTGTCGTCGGCTTTGTGGCGCTTCTCTTCTTCTTCGGCATCCCCGGATCAGCACCGACCCATGTGAATACTATTAATCCGTAATCATGTCCAAAAGAATTTCCGGTTTCACTCTCATTGAGCTTCTGGTCGTCATCTCTATTATTGGCCTCCTTTCCTCAATCGTCCTAACCAGCGTCAACAGCGCGCGCTCCAAAGCGCGGAATGTGCGGGAAAAAGCCGACGTGAAGCAGATTATTACGGCGCTCGAATTCGCGCGAAGCAACAGCTCCACCGATACCTATCCCTCATCAGGAGGCACATGGGTGTGCCTGAAGCAAAGCGGTACCTGCTGGAGAGGCGGTTATTCCGCACTTCCCGCGCAAGCCATTACCGATCTTGCGCCGTATTTGCCGGCGCTTCCCGCGACATCAGTCAACACAAGCGGGGGCACTTCTTGTTACGCATATGACAGCCATCTCTATCACTCGAACCATCCGGCACCCATAGGATCGTCTCCTGCAGGGCCTATATCATCTGGGCGAAAGAGACGACAGGCGCATTCGATCCCGGCGAGTGTCCCGGCTATGACGCCGGCATCTACGACTGCGGCCTGCGCTACTGTTACCAATTTATCGGAGCGAATTGATCTTCCCGCCGCGCGATGCAGAAAATCATTGTCATCGTAGGCCCTACGGCATCGGGCAAATCGGCGCTCGCGGTCTTGCTCGCAAAAAAATTCAACGGCGAAGTCGTCTCCGCCGATTCGCGTCAGGTGTATCGCGGACTTGAAATCGGATCCGCCGCAATCACTGATAGAGAAATGCGAGGCGTGCCGCATCACCTTGTCGGCATTGTCTCGCCGCGAGAGGTATGTACCACTGGACACTTTGTCGCGGCGGCTCGGGACGCGATCGCCGATATCGCGCGGCGAGGCCGCGTCCCCATTGTCGCGGGCGGCACCGCATTCTGGGTCAATGCCCTAGCGCAAGGCATCGTCTTGCCCGAAATAAAGCCAGATACGGCGCTCCGCCGGCGGCTTGAGAAAAAATCAGCCGCCCAACTCTTTGCCATACTCAAAAAAGCAGACCCCCGCCGCGCAGGGGATATTGAACAACAAAATCCTCGCCGCCTGATCCGCGCCATCGAAATCGCGCGCTCGCTGGGCCGCGTCCCCCCTTTTGTTAAACACCGAGTGTTTAACACGCTGTGGCTCGGCCTCAATCCGGCTCCGGTGCTGCTCGCCCGCCGCGTCACGGCGCGCGCAGAGCGCATGATTCGCGACGGCCTTGCCGCAGAGACCCGGGCGCTCGCGCGAAGCATCCCTATAAAACGCGTCCGCGAATTTGGATTTGAGTATCGCGCGGCGCTTTTGTATAACCGCGGCGAGCTGACGCGCAAACAGTTTGCCGCGCGCCTCGTGGCCGACACCCTGCACTATGCAAAACAGCAAAACCGATGGTGGAAACGCAATCCGGCCATTTATTGGATTACCGCTCCCGATGTTGCGCGACGTTTCGGAGCACGGCACAAATGGGACAATGTCCACGCCGCGGCAATCTCACTCGTCAAAAAATTCTTGCAAAAAAGTCCCTCACGGACTGCCAAAAACCGGCTGACGTTTCGGGCGGCGCCGGCCGTTCGTCCGGCACGACCACGACGACTTCCTCGCCCGGGTTCTTGAGGTTCATCCTCGCTTTTGCTTGATACTCAACTGCTTCGGGCGTGTCCTGCTCTTCCAGGCGCCGTGAAAGTTCCTGCTTTTTCCTGACCATGTCTCCCAGCTGACTTTCAGCAGACCGCAGTTCCGCCCGCAGGGCCAGCGTCGTAGCCGTTATGCGCGCGGCGCCCACGGCAACCGCGCTTGCTGTGCAGAGCAGGAATATATTCATCGGTATTGAACGCTTGATAGAGAGACGCATACCCTTTATACTACGCGGTATGTTTAACCACCGCAAAAAACTCAACGCTGTCTGGGTCGGCATCTCGGTTCTCGCCGTCGTCTCCATGGTGTCGTATCTGCTTCTGCCTCTCGTCTAACCGCTCCCGATGTTGTGTAAACGATTATTAATCGTTTACACATTTCGGAGCAAGGCGCCTTTGGGACAATGTCCCCGCGAGACAGTGTCTCGCGTGCCATGCTATGCAACATCGGACAATTTCGGCAGCGGTTACCGTAATTTGAAAAATACGTCCGGAGGGATGGTCACCCTGCCGGTCTCTTTCAGCCGCTTTTTGCCGCGCTGTTGTTTTTTCCACAGCTTCATTTTTCTGGTGCGGTCGCCGCCGTACATATGGCTGGTCACATCTTTTTTTGCCGCAGGGATGGTCTCGCGCGCAATGATGCGCCCGGCGATGGACGCCTGCAAGGCAACGGCGAACAATTCCTTGGGAAGCAGTTCTTTCAATGCCGCCAGGCGCTGTCGTCCGATGTCATACGCCCTGGCACGGGGCACCACTTCCCCCAGCACCGGCTGTTCCTCTCCCGCAATCAGAATATCAAGCCGAACCAAATCACCGGTCCGATATCCGATGAGGGTGTAGGAAAACGACGCAAATCCTTGCGAAATGCTTTTGAGGCGGTCATAAAAATCAACAATCACTTCCCGGAGGGGCGCTTCGCCCTCTAGGTGCAGACGATCGCCCGCTCGCCCCGTTAGAGACAAGTCCCAACGTGATGCCGGGACTGCCATATCAGTGACGCGGGTCTCTAACGGGGCGAGCGTTTCGGCTTTTGTGATGATACCCTCGGCTCCCGTAAGCAACGACGTGATCGCCCCCAGGAAACGCGCGGGCGCTACCATTTCGACACGCGCCCAGGGTTCGGTGATGTCTCCGATCTCCTGGGCTGGCGGCAGGCGTACCGCGCTGTATACCGTAATCGGCTCTTTGTGTTTGTCTTGAAATGTCACGCGAAACGCCACCGACGGGCGCGAGAGCGCCAGCGCTACCCCATATTCGCGCCGGAGGCGTTCGGCCACGATTTCCATGTGCAGGAGCCCTAAAAATCCGGCTCTGAATCCGCGACCCGCAAACGCATGCGTTTGCGCGCCTGCATCCTCCGGTGTAAAAGTAAACGCCGCGTCTTCCAGGTGCAGTTTGCCGAGGGCGTCTCGCATACTTTCGTATGCGTCCTGATTCTCCGGGAAGAGCGAGGCAAAGACCACGGGCGCTATTTCACGGTATCCGGGCAGGGGCTCAATATCTCGATATTTAGATATGTCAATATATCGCGTTATGGTATCACCCACACGGACTCTCGCTGGCTCTTTGATGCCGGTGGCCACATAGCCGATTTCGCCGTATTGCAGGCCCGTTCCTGGACTGCGTTCCGGCGTGAACACGCCGATCTCCAGGACTTCAGCGCCGGTTTCCCCTGCCATGAAATGAATTTTGTCGCCTTTTTTCAATACCCCGTCCACGACTCTCACATGCGCGATGACGCCTAGATACCGATCGTACTTGGAGTCAAATACGAGCGCGCGCAGGGGCGCGTCCGCCATTTCGCCATTTCGATATTTCGATATTTTCTCACTGGGCGGCGGCACTTTCTCCATGACTGCGGACAAGAGGGCCTCCACGCCCGTCCCTTCTTTTGCCGAAATCGCATACACATCCTCGGGGCGGCATCCCACCAGCGCCGACAATTCTTCCATGGTTTTTTCTTTTTCCGCCGACGGCAGGTCCACTTTATTCACCACAGGAATGACCACCAAACCCTCCTGCTGTGCCAGATATAGATTGGCGAGCGTCTGGGCCTGCACGCCCTGGGTCGCGTCCACGAGCAGGATGGCCCCCTCTACGGCGGCGAGCGCGCGCGACACTTCGTATGAAAAATCAGCATGCCCAGGCGTATCGATAAGATTCAGGATCCGCCCTTGCCACGCCATGCGCACGGGCTGCATTTTTATCGTAATCCCCTTTTCACGCTCCAGAGGATGTATGTCTAAAAACTGGGCGCGCATTTCCCGCCGTTCCACCGTGCCGGTCAATTCCAAAAAACGATCCGCCAGCGTGGATTTTCCATGATCAATATGCGCGATGATGACGAAATTGCGGATATCCATACCGTGTCGCTGTCCGGCTCGCGGGTTATTTCTCCGCCTCTCCCCCCCATTCTGCGGGAAGGCGGCGTAGAGAGAACAGGCGCCGGGTGATGCTTTTTCGCAACGCTCCAACCTCCTCGTTCCCTAGCATAGAGAGCACCGCCCAATATACCCCGAAGCCGGCTCCTGCCGCCACTGCCCCCTGCAGGAGCACGCGCGCAAAGGTGATGAGCGGCAGGGTCTGGGAAAAACTGGCGCGGACCGCATACGCGGCAATACCTGCGCCGAGCGCGGCGCAGGCGATTTGCCCGATTGTCTTTGCTCCCGTCGGCGCGGCCCTGATACCAAACCGCCGCCGGGCCGCCCGGATGAGCAGGATCCACAGCGCCAGGGCGTTGATCACCACGCCCGCGGCAAACGCGAGACCCATCCCCAGCACCGCAGGATGCGCCATGTCCTGGATGCGGAAAAGCGCGGCAATGGCGACGCTTTCCGGCGAAGCCCGCCCAAGCGCCCGCGTCAAAGCCCAGGCGATACCGACCGTGCCCACAGACGTTACCGCATTTACGGCAAGCGGTATACGCGTATTTCCCAAAGCATAAAATCCGCGGATGAGCAGGATATGGAGGGCTCCGGCCGCCATGGCGATGCATAATGAGGCCAGCACCGCCGCCGTAAGCCGCGTGTCTTCCCAGGAAAATGCGCCAGCGCCGAGACCAACGCGCACGATGTGCGCGCGCAGAACGAGGACGAGAACCGCCGCAGGCATTACCCAGAAAAGAATGCTGTGTATGCCGGCTGATAATTCTTCCAGAAAGTCCCTCCCCGAATCCAGCGCCGCCGCCCGCGCCATGCGCGGAAACACCGCAACCGCGTAACTTGCGGCAAAGATGCCGATGGGCACGAAATACAAATCATACGCTGCGGAAAAGACGGCCACGCTTCCTTCAGCGAGCGTCGAGCCGATTGCAATAAGAACCAGCACCGTCAGCTGGGAAAGAGAGATGGCGAGCACGCGGGGAAAAGAAAGTACGAGCACCTTCCGTATGCCAACAGCAATTCCAGACTTAGTCTGGAATTTCCAGACTAAGTCTGGAATTCTCGTGAGACCAAACCCGAGGCGCGCGGCGAAGATATATTGCACCGACATATGGAGCAGTGCGCCGAGCGCCACGCCCATACCAAGCCCCCTCACGCCGAAGATAGGCACAAACAGCAGGATGCCGACCACGATGCCCATGTTGTAGAGGATGGGCGCCAGGGCATAGACAAAGAAGAGCCGGAATGATTGCAGAACCACGGAGAAGATACCGGACAGACCGAAAAGAATCGGGGATATGAGCATGAGCCGGACCAGAGCGGTCATGAGTGAGCGCTCGCCGGAGGAAAAGCCGGGCGCTATCAAGGGGACGATGGCCGGTACGGCAAAAAATACCACCGCGGAAAGCGCGAGCGCGGCGAGAAAAAAGAGTGTGGAAAGGGCGGCAATGAATGCTTTGGCTTTTTTTCTGTCTTCAATCAAGTACTCCTGAAATATCGGCAGGATGGCGGCCGATGCCGCGCCCAGCAAAAACACTGCGGCCATGAAGTCGGGTATCTGGAACGCCGCGTAATAGATATCCAACTCCCGCCCCGCGCCGAATTCGGCGAAAAGCAAACGGTTGCGCACGACACCCACCAGCCGGCTCGCCAGTCCTGCGGTGCCCAAAAGAAGCGCCGCGGCATGGACGTTCGCCACTTCCTGTTTCAGAAACGCAAGTCGCACGGCAAGGTATTATCGCCTTTGCTCCTGTTCTTTCACCGGCACGTCGGTTCTCTGTTGGGGGGGCACGGCAGGAGGCACGATGCCTTCGAGCGCCGGTTTACCGGCTTTCACGTTGGCGATAATGCGCTGGATTTCCTGATTATCAGGGTTGGTGGCCGCGATGCGCCCGAATTCTTCCAACGCCCGCGTCCGGTCTTTTTTGCGATCATAAATGAGGCCGAGGAAATATCGGGCGTTGGCGTACTGCTCATTCATGCTGATCGCGCGTTCAAATTCCGCCTGCGCGCGCGCAAGATCATTTTTCTGATAGTAGAGGAGTCCTAGCTGAAAAGCGACACCTATGTCAAAAGGCGCGATGAGTTTGGTGTTTTCCACGCTTTGAATAGCGGCATCAAGATTGCCGAGACGTATGGCGGTTTGCGCCAGCAGAAAATGCGCGGGCGCGTAATCCTGCTTGGCCTGGATGGCGCGCTGGAAAATGGCCACTATTTGCTCAAGATTTTGCACTCTGGCTTTTTCCAGATCTTCCCGCTCCTTTCCCTGCGCCTGCTGTGCGGCGCTGGCAAGACGATCGGCAAACACCAGCCCTGCGCGGCCCCACTCCACATATGCTGCGGGGTTGAGCGGCTCACGTTCTATCGCGCGCTGATACGCTCCCGCCGCAATCCGTTCGGATCCGGGGATGAACGGAATGATGGATTCGTACAGCGAGCCCTGAATCCGCCAGAGGGTCGGGTCTTGAGGATGCATAGCCGTGAGGTGTTGCGCATCCTGAATCGCAAGCGATACGGCTGACTGGAAATCCTGCTGGACGTTTTCGCCTGCGGCGGCGCGCTGAATCACGGAACGCACTTTTCCTATACGCGCCTGGGTGAGCATCTGCACATTGCGCCAGTTGCGCGGCTCATATTGCACGGCCCGCTCCAAGAGACCGATGGCGTCGTCGATCTTTCCGGCGTTGAACGCCGTGGCGCCACGGTCGGCGGCAAGCGCGGCGCGCACGCGTCCGACTTGGCCATAGAGCGCCGCGATGCCGAGCGCAATACAAAAGATGATCACAAGGGATGACGCGAATATCATGCCCGGCGTTTCAAACCGAACCATACGCTCCCGTATACTCCATATGCTCGGTCGTCCGGCCAATGCCAACCGGTCGCCAGATACCTCACTCTCGCGCGCATCCTCCGTCATTTCCGGCACTGCGTGCGCGGGAACGGCAAGGAGCGCTGCTAGCAGACCCGCCAAGAAGAATAATAGCAGGAGCAACGACGTGTTTGCGGGATAGAGAAACGCCGCAATGAGGAGCGTCACCCATCCGAGAAAAGAGCTCATGACGAGCGGATCCCCCGTCCTGTTTTGCATAGTGCCGTCTCCGGCAGACGAAGACGAGAGTAGTATGCGCAAAAATACGAAGAGTGAAACGGCGAAAAATCCGATGAGCGAAATCAAGCCCAAGATGCCGCCAGTCGGCAATGCGGTCGCGACCCATGACTGGCCCTGATTAAACCGGACGCCCCAAAAGGCGGTTTGATTGATTGCAGGATCTTTGTATTTCGCCCAATCAAGCCCGAACATGGCCGGACCGGAACCCAGGAATACCCGCAGAGGCCCCTCGCGAAATACGTTCCCCGCGATGGAAAAGGTGGCGCTCGCCGAAGGCGATATTTCGGCCGGCGCTTCAAGTTTGCCGATAATAGCGCCCGGCGCCATAATCATGGCGATCGAAAATATCACCAGTCCGAGCGCCGTCCATTGCCGCCAGCCAAACCGGCGGACATTGTCGCCGGACACATCGCCAGGTCGATGTTTTGATACGTCGATGAGCAGGAGACCGAACAGGCACACCGAGGCGACCAGCACCAGAATCCATGCGGTCCAAAAATGCACGAACGCAATGTCCGCCAGAAAAATAAGCGCGGCCGCGGCACATGCCGCGCGCACCCATGTCTTCCATCCCTCGACAGCCCGCGAAAGCAGGAGTCCTACGGTCATCATGAGCAGTACCGCGTATAAAAGCGTCATGCCGTTGACCGTGCCGATCACATTGAAGAAGGGCTGGGTCGGCAGAAATCCTATCGGCCCAACGACAAATGTATACAGCGTAAGTAATCCCGCCGCCGCCCCCGAGAAAATCAGCACAAAGAGCAGTGTTCCTGCGGATGCGTGTGCGGCAGTGGCATCGGCTTCCGCTCCGCGATTTTTCAGAATGCCGCCGGTTGCCGCCATCAGCGCAAGCCCTGCAACAAGCGTGATCAGCCGTTCAGCTCCGGCCTCCGCGAAAAAGGCCGAAACAAAAGGGGCATGGCTGAATGCGGCACTCGCGCTCCATACGGCGATGAGCACGGCGCCTGCCCAAAGGAGCGGAGAGACCGGATACCGCATCTCTCCGCGAGCCAACACGCCAATCAGCCACAGGACGCCTGCGATGGCCGTAAGCGCGACAAACGCCACATCGCGTCCAATATCCGTACCCAAAGGCGCGGGTACTGCCAGAAGCGGCATGACGGCCGCGATGATGTACAATACGATTTTAGAACTGTATGCGAATCTATCGGTCATCATACAAAAAGTTTAAAGATTTAAATAATTTTTAAGCCCACTGCGTCGTGCCTCTTCCCTGCTCATCACGCCGCGCCCCGTAAACACCCTCCCCTCCTGATTTTGTATCGTAGCCATAGCGTTTTCAATATGTGGATATGTCGATATTTACTATCCGTTATCCGCTTTCGCCGTCTTTCTTATACCCGGGCATAAACTTCTTCCACGCTTGTTCCAATCGCAACATCTTCCTCCGTACATATATATACTTTTTAATCGCGCCGTCAAAGAATTCCCACGGGATGCCGCTCTCGCAGATATCGCGGAACTGCTCCAAATACACGATCATCTTGTTACAGTTGAGCATGGCTTTTTCAATCGCCGCGATACCGGCGATATGATCGCCGAAGCGGAGCGAATGGGCTTCCGCCACCTGATGCGGGATACCCAATGCGCACGGGAGCATATTCTTTATCAGCAATTCATCAATAAGATTCGTGTGCTCCGCCTGTTTTTTCTTGATTTTTGCGCGTGCGGCCAAAAAATTATTTACTTCTCGCGCCACGAGCACCGAGCACTCCAATGCCTTCTGATACACCTCCAGATCCTGAAAGCTGTGGAGCGGTCGGCGCGGATAATAGGGACGTTGCTCTTGTTTTTGATAATACATAGTCATGTGAGCGTCGGCCGCAGGGCAATATCGGTAAGCGACTCATTACGCGTGTACACCCCCTCTTTGGTCATAATATTTTTCCGATCCGATCGCGGCTTCCGCTGTTTCCCCCGACCCTTATGGACGACGTGGAGCGGGAAGAATTCAAAATAGTCCTTTTCATCAAACCACGCGCATTTGAAAGCATACATGCGCAGGCCCGTGAGCCGCGAGAGCGCCATGGCGTAAAGCGTCAATTGCTCGATCGGCTTTTCTTTTGCCGCATTGGGCTTGTAGTCGAGAATATGTATCTGGCCGTTACGCACCTGCACGAGATCAATGTGGCCGGTAATCAATCGGGGAAGTTCCTCTGCCGACAATTGACGTAACCCGCTACCGATATTGTCCGCTTTTACAGCAAGTCCCAATTGGGACTTGCCTCGACGCCGGGCAACATCGGGAGCGTATAACTCAAACCCCAACTGTCTCTGCATATGCAACAAATCGTCCTTTCTAATGTACACCGGCACTTCGACCGCCACGGTTACCGTATCGTTAGCAAGCATGAATTTCTGCACTGCCTCGTGCCGGTCTTTGTTCCTCTCCACTCCCTGCAGGGCGAATGCGGCGAGCGCATTGGCAAAATTATGTTTTGACCGCACGATCATCTGCTCCTTTGAAAACCGCAGAGGCGATTCGGACATCCGCAGCCCTTCTTGAAAATACTGGTGCGGCGTCTCACTGGATACGAGCGACAAAAACTCGGCGAGCGGCCCGAAGCTGGCGTGCCTGATGTCTTCGCGGATGATCATCCTGGTTTTCGCCCGATGCCACATGAAGCGGTAGAGCTGGCGGTGCGCGAGTGTGGCTGTCTCTACCACATGCTCCGGCCGGAACATCTTGAGCGCGAACGGGCGATAGCGGTGATACCGGCAGAGTTCCTTGAATTCTTCCACCCAGTTGGCTACCGTCGAAGCCGATATATCAAAATCCGTTTTCTGCTTTATGATCTTGCACGCCTGCTCCAGCGAAAATCCGAGGTTATAGTAGCTCATGGCATCAATGATCACGCGGTGCGGATAGTGCTTGCCTTTTACTTCCTTGGGCGTGAACGCGCGCAGGCACGAGCGGCACAGCCACAGCTGTACGCGCTCGCGCTTTTTTTCGCGCCATCCCCGCTTCACCGTATCCGGCGAGGCGCAATAGGCGCATGGTGTTGTGGACAACTTACTTGACATTGTTTTCGGTTCTGCTAATGTAACAGTACATTCGGCATTCGCCGCGGCCCCGCCAAAAGCGGGGAATTTTTTATGCTTTGATGCAAACACACATACATGCTTTTGCCTTCTTGCGTAATCTCGACATACCAGGAACCTTCTTTTCTCTGTGATGTGGTGGGCGCAACAAGATAAAATTCGCGGGATAATTTTTTGAGAATAATTCCCGGCCTTGAAGACAGGTTGCTCTTTCCATTCATCTCAAAACCAACATTTTCCCCGAAACTTATCCACCACAAATCACGCTCCTTAACCAAGGGCGGCACATGTTGCGTATCATGCAGTTTCTCTTTTAATTTTATCCACTCCAAAAATCTTTTGATCATATCTCACGATTTGACTTCTAACGGGTCTCACGGCTTTTGGGGAATCTGGCACTCCTTTCGAAATCCGTGATATGAAAATCACGGCGTTTCTGCGGTCGTCGTGGAAGTTTCTCCTCCCGCGGGAGGCGGGGCATCCAGCGTTTCCGCGATGGTCGTCGCGACTTCCTCGACCGGCAGCACTGATGTCGCACCTTCAGCAGGAGACGAAACCTCGGCGATCGTCTCTTCTGAAGTTTCCAAGGAAGTCGGACTTCCTGCGGGAAGTCCGACTTCCTGCGCCGTCCCGCACGCTCCACTCTGCGGCACCACGGCCCCGCTCACGATCTTCACGCAATACGGCTCTTTCGTCACTTCGTCATACAGCGTGATGCCCGACGGCGCCGCGGCTGATCCCACTGTCACTTTCTGCGCAATGAGTTCATCCGTAATCACCCGCACCGCCATGAGCGTCCCATCTTCATCCATACTCCACTTGCCCAGATAGCCCGTGATTTTTTTTACATCCAAGATTGAATTGCCCTGCATATTGATGTCGCCCATAAACGACACATTCACGCGGCCGGACTGCTGATCCACGCTCCATCCATTGATCCCAAAGCCCAAGGTCTCTCTTCCATCGGAAGTGAGCCCTTGCGCGTTTATAGCCGCATCCAGCTTCGCGGCTCCCCTCTGCACAAAAGCAAGTATTTTAGCCGTTCCCGCGCCCTGATACGGCTCCAGCGCGATGGCCACGGTCGCGTCTCCGTCTTTTGCTTTCATGCCTACGCCCGCTACTGACGAGATGGTGATCCGATCTCCCGGCAGGATGGGCCCGTTTTCATTATTTACTTTGAGCGGAACTCTCCCTGCCAGCGCCACGGGCTTGAATTGAGAGCCGAGAGTGAAGCCCGTGGTGTCTCCGAGGACAATGCCCGGCTTGGTGGAGATAATGCCGATGGCGCGATCTCTGCCCTCCTGCGTTGCCTTTTCCACGGAACCGGTAAGGGATTCAATCACTTCAACCACCGAATCCGGCTTGTATTTTTCATTCAACTTCTGCTCGTCCGTGTCGCGCTTGCCCTGCTCGTGGGCGGAAAGAGAGAGCGCGACCATTACAATGTCTCCCTCCTCAATAGAAAGATCTGCTAACGGATAATTCTCCGCAAGATCGGATGCCCCAATGTTTTCACTATCCGCGTAGGTAGCACCCGCAGTGAGCGTTGCCTGACATTTGGCGGTGCCGTTGTTGTCCACGCACAGTGCTCCATTGCGGCCGATGATGTCGCGCTGGGTAGATCCGTTCCAAACAGTGAGGGCGCCTTCGGACAAAATCCCTGATGCTCCGGCGACAGATAAAATTGTGCCCGGACTCGTCGTCCCGATGCCGACGTTGCCGCTACTGTCTATAATAATCCCATCCGAACCACCGAGTGTTTTGGTAAGACTGAGTTTTCCCGCTATATCTCCTACCGCGATTTGATAATCAGCGGTTCCATAATGATTCAATGTTATCCTGGCTTTATCGCCCGTCGCTCCCCCTCTCAAATAGAGAGATGCATCTCCAGCCGAGCCGTTCACCCCAACTAAAATTTGGCCTGTATTTAATGTGAGTTTCTGTGTTGGCCCCGTCGTCCCGATGCCGACGTTGCCGCTTGATTGACTATTCAACACAAGGGAACTTGCATCAAGACGCAACTGCTTATACGTCG